>JBAYMQ010000055.1:0-6403 GCA_041663465.1 Candidatus Omnitrophota bacterium
CGCGAGGGCGGACATACCGTCGGAGCAGGCGTGGTCACCGAAGTCATAGCGTAACCAATGTGTGACAAGCATTGTGCGCCCGGCTTTGCCGGGCGCACGATAATAATGTTACTGAACAGGAAAGAAAACACATGACACAGAAGTTCAGAATAAAACTGAAGGCATATGATCACCGGCTTCTCGACCAGGCAACGGGTGAGATCGTGGAAGCTGCGAAGCGCACCGGAGCAAAAATCGCCGGGCCGCTGCCATTGCCGACCAGAAAAGAGATTTACACCGTGAACCGTGCTTCATTCATTGATAAAAAGTCGCGTGAGCAGTTTGAGCTCAGTACACATAAGCGCCTCATTGAAGTGCTTGAGCCGACCTCCAGGACCATCGATGCGTTACGGAAATTGAATCTACCTGCCGGTGTAGATATCGAAATAAAATAAGGGGTTATTACTGTTGTCCCGGGATCGCCGCGCAAGGCCCTGTGTAATGGGCTGAGCCGCAGGTACTGCCGGGATTAACCGTACTAAAAAGAATCTATGATAGCTCTATTAGGTAAGAAAATAGGAATGACGCAGCTCTTCACTGATGCTGGCGTTAAAGTAAGCGTCACCGTTATTGAAGCCGGGCCGTGCGCGGTCCTTGCGGTCAGGGCGAAGGCTCTGCAACTCGGGTTCGGCGCCGCGAAAGAGAAATCGCTTCGTAATTCCGAGCTTGGTTATTTCAAGAAGCTTGGCGTATCGCCCCGCACGTTCGTGCGCGAAGTCGTCAAAGACATCGCTGACGACGTAAAGGTCGGTGCCGAAGTAAAAGCTGATATCTTTGCCTGCGGGGATTACGTCGATGTAACGGGCGTATCGAAAGGCAAGGGATTTGCCGGCGGCATGAAGCGCTGGCATTGGGGCGGCAGCCCGCGGACACACGGCCATTGCGGAAATCGCCGTGTCGGTTCTATTGGTGCATCGACGACGCCTGGGCGCGTTTTCAGGGGCCATCACATGCCCGGACATATGGGCGCCGACCGTGTTACGACGTCGAATCTGATGGTTGTTAAAGTCGACACCGTGAATAATTTGCTTGTGGTAAAGGGTGCGGTGCCCGGACACAATAATTCATATTGTATCATCCGCAAGGCAAAGAAAAAAAAGGCTAAAGTATAATCATGTTTACTCTTCCAGTTTTTAATAGTGACGGCAAAGAAATAGAGTCAATAAAGCTTGACGAAAAGGTTTTTTCTGATAAAATATTCACTCCTTCAATATATCAGGTAATTAAGAACTTCCGCGCGAATCAGCGAGGGGGACACGCAGCTACGAAAACCCGCGGTGAAGTGAGCGGGGGCGGAAAAAAGCCCTGGAAGCAGAAGGGGACCGGGCGCGCGAGAGTCGGTTCCACGCGTTCGCCGTTATGGAGACATGGAGGCGTGGTTTTTGGCCCGCATCCGCGCGATTTTTCATATTCCATACCCAAAAAGATCAAGACCGTGGCGCTGAAAAATGTATTAAGCGCGAAGGCTTTGGAGAACAAGCTGATCGTTCTTGAGGATCTGGCTGTCGCGGAACCGAAAACGAAAGTTATCGCGGCGGTGCTGAGGAATCTCAAGATCGTTAAAAAAGCAAAAGGCGTGCTGCTCTTAGTTTCAAAAGTGTCCCCGGAGTTGAAACGGGCGTGCAAAAATATAAGCAACCTGACGGTCGAACTGCCGAGCAAGATCAATACTTATGAAGTACTCGTCGCTGATAAGGTTATCACGACGAAAAGCGCTCTGAAAGATTTGACCAAAAGAATTGGATAAGATCACATGAAAGTCGCACAGGATATTATAAAAGCACTGGTTAGAACTGAAAAGTCGACGATCGCGGAGCCGCGCGGAAAGTATCTTTTCCTGGTGGTTAATTCAAGTAATAAAATTGAAATAAAGCGCGCCGTCGAACAGCTTTATAAAGTAAAGGTCGCCGATGTCAATACCATGATCATCAGGGGCAAATTGAAACGTGTTCGCTATCAGGTCGGCAAGACCCCTGACTTCAAGCGGGCTATTGTGACCCTTAAAGCGGGCCAAAAAATAGAGGTAGGTTAAGAATGGGTATTATAAATTTTAAACCGACAACACCGTCGCGCCGTCATATGATCGGCCCGGACTTCAAAGAGATTACCAAGGATACGCCTGAAAAAGCGCTGTGCCTGCCGCTCCCGCAGCGAGGGGGCAGGAACTGTTACGGCCGCATCACGATCAGGCACCGCGGCGGCCGCGTTAAGCGGATGTATCGTATAATAGATTTCAAGCGGGATCTTCTGGACGTTGCGGGTAAAGTGATCGCCATCGAGTACGATCCGAACCGCTCCAGCCGTATCGCGCTTATAGAGTATCCGAAACAAGAGAAGCGTTATATCATCGCGCCTGTCGGCTTAAAGGTGGGAGATGAAGTCGTTACTACCAATGAAAAGGGCGCTGAGATAAAAGCCGGCAATTGTCTCTTGCTGCGCAATATCCCTCAGGGCACTCTTATTCATAATATTGAGATGACCAAGGGGCGGGGCGGGCAGATCGTCAGGTCGGCCGGTACCGCAGCGCAGATCATGGCTAAAGAAGGGCCTGCCGCGCATGTTAAAATGCCTTCAGGCGAGATCCGGCTCATCAGCCTTGATTGCCGCGCGACGATCGGACAGGTCAGCAATGTGGATCATGACGCGATCATTCTGGGTAAGGCCGGGGCGTCTCGTTGGAGGGGCAGGCGTCCGCAGTCGCGTGGTTCGGCTATGAATCCCGTTGATCATCCTCACGGCGGCGGCGAAGGCAAGGCCGGGCAGGGTAATCCTCATCCTGTTTCTCCGTGGGGTATGCCTACCAAGGGGTATAGGACCAGAAGCCCGAAACGATATTCAAATAAATTTATCTTGAAAAGGAGAGCTAAATAATGCCTCGCTCAGTAAAAAAAGGTCCTTTCGTTGAACAGAAACTCATCGAGAAGGTAGACCGCGCGCGCCGATCAGGCTCACGCGTTGCTATAAAAACATGGTCGAGAGCGTCGACGATAGTTCCCGACTTCGTAGGAACGACATTCGCGGTCCACGACGGACACAAACATGTGCCGGTTTTTGTCACCGAGAATATGGTTGGTCATAAATTAGGCGAATTTGCGCCGTCCAGGATATTCCGCAAACATGGCGGCGTGAAAGCTAAAAAAGCAGCTGAAAAAACATAATAATAAACCATAGGAATTAATCATGATAGCGAAATCAGAAATTAAGCATGTCCGCATCGCGCCGCCGAAGATCAGGCAGGTCATCGCGTTATTGCGTGGAAAGGACGTATTAGCCGCTCAGGCGACACTGCGCACCATCAATAAGCGTCCTAAGGAATTTCTTTCGAAACTCCTTGATTCGGCTGTTGCCAATGCGAAGGTCAAGGGATTCGACGTGGCGCAGTTATATGTTTCAAAGATCGTATGCAATAATGGGCCGAGCTGGAAGCGTTTTAAGGCTGCGGCATTCGGAAGGGCAGCGCCGATTCTGCGGCGCACAGCGCATTTAAAAATAGAATTGGATGTAAAGTAAAGGAGAAGCATGGGACGTAAAATTCATCCGTTTTTAATGAGGATTGGAATAATCAGGACAGCGAATAGCAGGTGGATAGCCAGCCGTAAGGACTACGGAAGGTTCATCAAAGAGGATTTTGAGATACGCAAACTGATCAATAAAAAATTCAAACTGGCAGCGGTCGCGCGTATTATCATCGAGCGCCTTGCCGATAAGATCAAAGTCAGGATTCATTCGGCCCGTCCGGGCATTATTATCGGGCGGCACGGCGCGGATATCGAACAATTACGCGCTGATATCAATGCGATGACAAAAAAGGAAGTCGGTATTGATATCGAAGAGATCAAGAATCCCGCGGTTGAAGCGCAGCTCGTGGCCGCAAATATCGCTAATCAGATCGAGAAGCGTATTGCTTTTCGCCGCGCGGTGAAGCGGGCTGTGGAGCAGACGATGATGGCGGGGGCCAAAGGGGTTAAGATAAGCGCGGCCGGCCGTCTTGATGGCGCTGAAATGTGCAGGACTGAGACGTATAAGCAGGGAAAACTGCCTCTTTCCACGTTCAGGGCGGATATAGATTACGGATTTTTTGAATGTCTGACGACCTATGGGTTGATCGGTATCAAGGTTTGGATATATAAAGGGGATATTTTAGTTAAGGGCGGTGTAGACCGCGCGCCGATAGAAGTTAGAGAGCCGCGCGTTCATAAAAATGCGGCGCCTCATCAATCCGCAGGCAAATAAAGGACTGAATCCATGGTTATGATGCCCAAGAGGGTCAAATATAGAAAACTATTAAAGGGTTCGCGGCGCGGTGTCGCGACAAGAGGCGCGAATCTCGTATTCGGCGAATTCGGCCTCAAGCTTTTGCAGAACGGATGGATCAAGAACTCGCAGATAGAAGCGGCGCGTGTCGTTTTGGCGAGGCAGCTGCATAAAGGCGGCAAGCTTTGGATCAGGGTTTTTACGGATAAAGCGATCACCAAGAAGCCGGCGGAAGTCCGTATGGGTAAAGGCAAGGGAGATATCGACCATTGGGTGTGTGTCGTTAAACGCGGCAAGATCCTTTTCGAGTTGGGCGGCGTTCCCGAGGAATATGCGCGCCTGTGTTTCAGGCTTGTGGCGTACAAACTTCCCCTTAAAACAAAATTTATCACCAGAGCGAGCGAAAAAGAATAATACTATGAAAACTAAAGAATTAGCGGCTATGTCGAATGAAGATCTGCAGGGTAAGCTCCTGCAGCTTAAAGATGAATTGTACAAACTGAATGTCGGCCGGTATACGGGCAATGTTGAAAAGCCCCACATGTTCTCACTGATCAAAAAAGATATTGCCAGGATCCGCACAATTTTAAACAGGAAAGAGAAGAAAAATGGGTAGAAAAAAAGAATTAACGGGTACCGTGGTAAGCGATAAGATGGCAAAGACCATCGTGGTAAAGGTTATGCGTAAAGAAAAACATCCTACTTACGATCGTATTATCAAAACGTATAAGAAGTTCAAGGCGCATGATGAATCCGGAACCGCGCATATGGGCGATACGGTAACGATCGTGCAGACCAGGCCTTTATCGAAGGAGAAGTTTTTCAGGCTTCTTACTATTGTTAAAAAAGCTCAACAGACCCCTGAACTAAAGGAAGTAACGATATGATACAATTGCGCAGTATCTTAGATATAGCCGACAATACGGGCGCAAAGCGCGCCGCGATGATCTGTGTTCTTGGAAAAAAGAATTGCTTTATAGCCAATATAGGCGATATCATCAACGTGAATATCAAGGAATCCGCGCCGGGCGCTATCGTCAAGAAGGGCGAAAAAGGCAGAGCGGTCGTCGTGCGCACGAAAGATGGTATCCGCCGTCCTGACGGCTCGGTTCTGCGCTTTGACCGTAACGCCATTGTTTTTATCGATACGGCTAATAATCCGAGGGGCACGCGCGTATTCGGCCCTGTCGCCAAAGAGCTCAGAGAGAGGAATTTCACAAAGATCATTTCTCTGGCACCGGAGGTCATTTAATGCAAAATATCAAGAAGGGCGATATAGTCCAGGTTTTAAAGGGCAAGGACAGGGGTAAGAAGGGCAAAGTTATCAGCGTATTCACTACCGCTGGAAAGGCCCTGGTTGAAGGATGTAATATGGCTAAAAAGCACCGCCGTCAGACCCGTCAGGACCAAAAAGGCGGTATCGTTGATATAGAAGTGCCGATCGTGCTTTCAAACCTTGGCTGCGTTTGCAAGGCGTGCGATAAACCTACCAGGGTCGGGTTCAAGGTCGCCGCAGATGGCACTAAAGAAAGAATTTGTAAACACTGTGGAGGAGCGCTATAAACATGGTACCGAGAATGCAGGAAAAATACCGCAACGAGATCATCCCGGAGATGATGAAGATATTCTCCCTCAAGAATAAAATGGCAGTGCCTCATTTAGACAAGATCGTCATCAATATGGGTGTGGGTGAAGCGCTGACCGATGTTAAGATACTTGATAAAGCTATGGAAGAGCTGGCAACTATCAGCGGTCAGAAACCGTTGATGCGCCGCGCCCGCATAGCTATTTCGAATTTCAAGATCAAAGAGAACAATCCGATCGGCTGCAAGGTAACGCTGCGCCGCGCCAAGATGTATGAATTCCTTGATCGGTTCATTTCCGTCGCGTTGCCGCGTATCCGCGACTTTCGCGGAGTGCCGGTTGATTCTTTCGACAAGGCGGGCAATTACAGCATGGGTTTGACTGAGCAGCATATTTTTCCCGAGATAGAGTTTGATCGCATTACCCGTACCCAGGGTATGGACATCACGTTTGTCATCAAAAATTCAAAAAATACTGAACAATCCCGCGCGCTGTTGAAACTATTCGGGATGCCGTTCCAAATAAA
>JBAYMQ010000056.1:0-6339 GCA_041663465.1 Candidatus Omnitrophota bacterium
AATAGCGACAAGGAGTATCTGGAAGTAAGCTATAACATAAGCGACCGCGAATCCGCTTCAACGCAGCGGTGGTTGGATAAGATGGCGCGTTCTCTCGACTTCCTGGCGGGGAGAAGGTTCGATACCAATAACCCAGAACATTTGAAGGCTTTAAGGAATTTTGTTGAGAAGGGTTTGCTAAAGTTGGACATTTCCCCGGAAGTCTGGTCCTTGAACGAAGAGCGGCTGGAGAACAATATTCTCAGGGATCTGCCAAAAGAGCTAAAAGAATTTTCCCAGCAGATGCCGCGTTTTTACCGCCATATCATAAAAAACGATTCTTTGAGAAGAATGGTTACATATGGGAACGTGTTTAAAGCTAACTCGCAGTTTGACAAGGACAGGGTCAATACCTTCGAAAACGAAAATATAGTTTTAGTCAATATTTTAAGAAAAGAACATTTCAGCGATTCGGGTTTTTGGAAAAGATTGCAGCCGGAAGATTTTAAAAAACAGCCCATAGAAATATTCGTCGCTCAGAGAGAGTATTTTAAGGAAGCCGGCAGGGAGGATCTGTTGGACGCGCTTGAAAGCCCTGTCCTGTGGAATCGCCTGACCGGCCAGATCATTATCGTTCCCCATGTTAATGGGAATCCTTTTGAGCTTCTTCTGGAGATAATGGAGAAGATCTATTGGTTGAAGTTCAATTCTAATGTCGCCGGCGAGCTGATCCGGCGGAATAAAGGGGCTGATTTCGGCGCGGCGTTTATAGATGAATATATGGCGAGCTGCTGGAGGCATGCCCCCGTATGGAGTTGCAAGAAGGTCATGGGGGGATTTATCGCGAACGAGATCCTAAAGAACGTGGGAAGTATGGGCATGATGCCGTTCGTGACCCGCAATGAGATCAACGGGATGTTCGGAGCGGATGATTCCTGGAAGGAATTCTTCTACGGATCTCATGAAGCGGATCGCGGAGTTTTGATGTTCAATAAAGCGTGGGAGGATCTCGTTAAAAACAAGGAGAATGTTATCCAGGTTAAGTATCTGCCTTTGGTGAACAAGTGGGAAGAATTACAGGTCTTCATGTATTTCATGCGGGACTGTGGAAATTATTCGCTTATCCCCGCGCTTGACGAGAAGATCGGGCTGCCGTTAAAGGGATTTGTCAGTTTTATCTACGCTAAAGAAGCGCTCAGGCTTGTGTATGAAGCGGATATGCTTGAATCGGGCATCCCGCCGGATAGAGTCGAGGCTACGGTAGAGGAGATCATCTGGAGAGTGATCATTAATGAGGCGGCGGCGGGCAGGATAGACTATTCATTCTTTGAACAGTCAATGCTTAAATGGGACATCTCGTTCCCGGACGGCAAGATCAGGATTGCCGCGCAGAGGAATTCAGTTAAAGACGGCGGAACTGGCCGTTTGCCGTTCAATATCTGGCCGATCGCAAATAACCTTTGGCTGGCCGTGTTCGCCGGCACTTTGTTTTTGTTTAATTGTATTCCCCTTGGCGAGATTGTTCCTTACGCTTTTATATTAAATCTGGCGCTCGCGGGAAGCCTTGCGTTATCGTTTTTCTACGCGAGGCTGGAGCTGGGCGAGGCAATATTCTCGCGGGTTACCGGCAATATGAGCGGCCAGGATAAGATCAGTGAGTTCTATAGATTTGCCGGCGACGGGCATACATTCGACGACGACCCGGCCGCCGTACGCTCCTTTATCTCTTTCCTGGGCATAGAAGAAGGCTCAGCGTATAACATAGTGCATGTCGGCTGCGGTAAGGCCGGAATAATTTCGAATATGGCGCAGAAATATGACATGATAAATTGTGTAGGGATAGATTGTTCCGACAGTCCATTGCGAAGGGCTAAGAAGAATCTCCGCGCGATCAAGGCCGGCGGAACGGAAAGCGGTGTTGAACTGATGCTTGGTCTTGATTATGCCGGAATAGCGCTTAAGGATAACTGGGCGGATATAGTGATAGTGGAAACGATGGAGCATACGTCTTTCAATGATGCGCAAAAAGGGTTCCGCGAATACCGGCGTATCCTTAAGAACGGAGGAAAGCTGTTTGTGATCCTGTCGGATTCGGCAAATATTACCAACCTGAGGGATTATCTGGGGTATCCCGAGCGGCTGGGAGTTCCGGTGAGCGTGTGGTTTGATGATGATTTGCGCCGGACGGCCGAGTCCTGCGGTTTCCGACTTTCAGCCGAATCGGGTTATAAGATCCGGTATTCCGGGCTTACATTCCCGATAGATTTCTACAGCTTTTCCGTCAAGAAAGACGGCGGAAATGCCCCGGAGATCACCGGCAGTCAGGAAATCAAGTCCGCGCCGCCGGCGGAACAAAATATTTTTGACGACCCGGAAGCGTCACGGGAGCTTATATTAAAAGATGTAAAACTATTTCCCCTGAAAGAATATAATGGCAGATCGTTCGTTTGCGTTTTACTCAACAATATGTGTACCGTAGGGTGCGAGTTTTGCTGCTTCAGATCGCTGAGACATAGCCACGCTCACAGGCAGGAATTATTAGTACAAGCAGGCAATTTCCCGGGAGTCATTAGATTTCTTAATTCCGCGAATATAGGCCATTTACTGCTTTCCAGTTTCGGGGAAATATTCGAACATCCTGAAGCGGTGTATAAAATAACGGAACGCGTAAACGCGGGAGTCATAATACTCGTTACCAATGGGGCTTGGGCCCGGGAAGAGAATAAGTGTAACGAGGTTGTCGGGCGGCTTTATGAAGCATTTCGAAAGAATAAGTATAATGCCAAGATCATTTTAAGGGTGAGTTTGGATCAATGGCATAAAGAGAAACTCGGGATCGAACACATCTTGAACCTGATAAGGTTATTTGAGGCTAAATATAGGAACGCCGCTGATTTTGAACTTCAATTCCGTTCAGTAATAGGGGATGAAACATCGGAGGAGCTCAGGGATCATCTGTATGTGGCCGATGAACAGGATATAACAAAATCATTCCATGAGCGCGTAAGCGGCGATTGCGCGCCCGACATGACCATTAAACCGTATTTTAAAGAAATTAGAATAACATTAAGAAGCGGCTATTCATTTATATGTAATGCCCTGCCTTTTTATAACGCGGATTTGAAGGCTAGCTTGCTGGATCCAGAAAAAACGGCCGGCAACATCGCGGCGTATGATAAAGAAGTAAAAATATTGAACCTGGGCAAGCCCGCGATAGCCGCAAATACCTCCGGCCAGGACGGGCTGGACATGGAAATATCCCCTGACGGCGCGATTCATCTGTGGCACGGTGATTGCCCGGATAATAAAGCCAATATCCTGCGGAATACTTTAAGCGAAGTCCGGGAAAAGTTCTTTTCAGACCCCATCGCCTTATCTTTTGTAGAGAAAGGATGCGCATATAGAGAAGAAATCGTCAGCGAAGTGAACCCGCGCGCCGTCATAAGGGCCAAGGCTATAGGCATCCGGGAAATTATAGGATCGCGTCTTCTTGAAGAGGAAAAAACAAGGCTATATTTATCTATTAGAGTCCTTCAGGATTATATCCGCGAAGGAAGGGTGTTCGTTAAGGATCTTCCGGACGGAATTCAGCGCGCCGTTTCTTTGGATAAAGATACTCTGATAGGTTTATATCACCGATCAAGATATAGCATCGTGGACCAATATTTTAAAAACCCCCAGATCAATGTCGATGCTTTGGTTTCTTTGCACGGATTGATAACGTTGGGTCACTATGACGTTACGCCCGAACAAATGGTCGACAGGGTTTCTTCCGATCTGTCTCTAAGCCCGTCGCAAATCGCGGAGTTCCTGGAAAAAACAGGAGAGATCAACCCGGAAGAGGTCTTGCGCGACGGCGGGGAAGAGCGCAGAATTATCCCGATTGAACAGGTCGCGACCGAAGACGAATTAGGACGATTGGAATCGCGGGACGAGGGCAAAATCGCGGGTTACGCGCTGGTTTTTGATCCGCGGAAGTCCGTCGCGGAACATATCGAAAAAGTTAAAGAGTTAAAGCGCGGCGAGTTTAACGAAGACGAAAGAAAACAATTGATCGCTATGGGGCTTCTCCCCGATTCGTTCTCGCCTCTATTCAACCGGTATTTGCAGATCTTTTTATACGCTTATGAGACGGACAGGTCGCATGAAGGTCTGATCTTGCTGGTTGACGGGGTCATTACCGCGCGCGGCGGATATAAATCCCACGCGTTCAGTTTCTGCCGCGAATCAGAGATCCCGGTAATGACGGGTGCCGGGCAGGTTTCCATAGACGGCCGCGATCTGCGCACCGGTGACGGGCTTATTTTGAATGCCGTCAGCGAACGTTTTTATAAAATGCCGCAGCCCCGGCCTGGAATTAATCCCGCCGATGACGCGGTTTTAAATGATACCAATGGGATCTTTGCATCCATTTTGGGCGAGGATGCGGCGTATGCCGATGAATATCTTATCCAGGGCTTGCTCCCGGATCGGAATAGAGAGGGCCTGGTTGTTCCCGCGAGTGAAATCCAGTCCCGGGCCGGGCCGGCAAGACCGGCTGTTAATGGATTTATCCTTCCTCCCGCAGTCATCCAGGGCGGCAAGATCACCCTCGCTGTTAAAGCTCCCGAAACACATTCTCCTTACCTGAATTTTGTTAAAAAATATTACGGCGAAATTATCGCGACGCTATTAACGGTGGTTGAGATCGATACCCGCCATTCTGAAATAATCGTGTCCAGGGATATCGATAACGAGCGGTTTATCATTGATCTGACCTTTGGGGCCTTATTGGATTTCAGCGCGGTATTGCCGGAGTCAACCGATGGCGGAGAAGATCTCCGCGCGGCGGAAGAATTACGTAAATTGGCCGCCACGGAATTTTTCAAGCGGCCGCTGGACGCCCGGATCAACAGATGCCACGAATTGCGCCTGGAATGGGAGGGCATTTTATCCCGGGAGCAGCTTTCACAGGAAGATATCACCCGGATGCAGGTTATTACTACAGAAATAATTTCTCAGACGCCTTTCGAGGCGGACGTTAATACTGTCAACCCTAAGCGTTTGATCTTTTTGTATCAGCGGGTCACGTTGCTCGCGAAAGCCAGCTACGAAAAAACCAAGAAACAAGCGGCCATTGCCCCTGATCCCAGCCAAAGCCGGGAGTTCCTCTTTAAAACCGCGAAATTCGCTTATTGCTCTGAATACGGCAGGTTATACCAGCTTTTGATACGGCTTTTGAATGTAGTTGGTTTTTACCGGAGCAGATTGCCTCAACCTTCGCCGGAATTGGAAAAAGGCCTTCGCCGGTACATAGTTATCGCGCGGAATTCAATTACCGGGATATTGAATGTGATTTATCCTTTGTGGGGATTCACTTTGCATGAGTGGCTGGTAAGTTCGGCAATTCCCAAGACCCGGGACAGCCTTTATTCGATCGGCAACCTGATCGTTCCGGGGTTATATCTTGCCGAGGAGGATAAGAACGGAGAATCGATAGAGGCGTTCATCCCCTCGGAAAAAATTGTTTTCGTTTCAGGTTTGACCCCGGAAGAAGACCGTATCGAAGTCGGAGTGGAGCAGAAATTCAGTTACAAAGTAGCCGGGTTGGCGTATTTCGTGCCTTTTTATACCGCTTTTCAGGAATTATTCTGGACAGCCGCGCATTATTTCTGGGGGTATGGGAACTCTCCGGATTATGGGCGCTCAAGCGCTAATATTTTTGCCAGCTTCGCTGTTTATCTTGCTCTACATAACGCGGCGATATATTTCACCGACAAGTTCTCCAAAGAACACGGGCCGGTTATTAATCGATATTTGAGCGAACTGGAAGCGGTGGGGCTTAAGGATTATAACCGGAGGTTGTTTAAAGAAGAATATGCCCGGCTTTGGCGTTCCTGGAATAAAGAGATGCATAGTAAAGAAGCCGGCCGCAGCGTGGATCTGGTGATCATCGTTTCCGACACGGATCAGAAATATTCCGTGGAGTTGGGCCGGATCTGGCGGCGAAAGGATGTGCCGATACTGGCGAAACATGTCGATTCCAACGGAAGCGGATTGGCGTATTTATCCGCGGCCCGCCACTGGGATCTCGATGAAGACCTGGGCGATCTGATCAGGAAGCTTTTAAATGATAACGCGCGCTGGCTCGGTCCCGACGGGCGGAAACATCATTTATTCGTTAACAAACCTCTTAAAGATTCCCGGGTGGTGATTATTTTGGCTACCAAGGAATTATTTGACGATCGCAACCGGGTGCTGCCTTTTCCTGTCCCTGGCGACCCGAACCTGCTCTTGAATTCAGTTGAATTCGCTTTATTAAACTGTATCCGCGCCTCCCGCATGATCAAGAAACACGATAAATCAGGTTTGGTGATCCAT
>JBAYMQ010000057.1:0-6318 GCA_041663465.1 Candidatus Omnitrophota bacterium
GTGTCATGTGTTTTTTCTTTCCTGTTCATTAACAACTTTTCAGTGAGCCCGCATAAAGCGGGCTCACTGAAGTTAGCAGCACTGGTTTACGCTATGACCTCGGTGACCACGCCTGCTCCGACGGTATGACCGCCTTCACGGATAGCGAAGCGAGATTCCTTTTCCATAGCAATCGGTATAATTAATTCGACGTCGAGGTTAATGTTGTCGCCGGGCATGACCATCTCGACACCCGTCGGCAGCGTTACCGCCCCGGTTACATCCGTGGTGCGAAAATAGAACTGCGGGCGATACCCTTTAAAGAACGGGGTATGGCGTCCGCCTTCCTCTTTGGTGAGGATGTATATCTGCGCCTTGAACTTCGTATGCGGCGTGATGGACTTCGGCGCGGCGATAACCATGCCGCGTTCGATAGAATCCTTGTCGATACCGCGCAGCAGCAGACCTACGTTGTCACCGGCCTGGCCTTCATCCAAAAGCTTCCTGAACATTTCGATGCCGGTAACGACTGACTGCTGAGGCTCCGGCCTCAAACCAATAATCTCAACCGCGTCGTTCACATGCACCTTACCGCGTTCGATCCTGCCGGTACCTACGGTACCGCGGCCTTCGATGGAGAATACGTCCTCTACTGCCATCAAAAGCGGTTTGTCGGTTTCGCGCGCCGGGATGGGAATAAACTCATCGCACGCCTTGATAAGCTCGATTATGGGTTTGGCATCTTCTGAATTCGCATCGGCAGCCAGTAAAGCCTTGGATGCGGAACCCTTGATGATCGGCGTCTTGTCCCCCGGATAACCGTATTTCGTAAGCAGATCGCGAACTTCCATCTCGACAAGGTCGATCAATTCTTTATCTGTAACAAGATCGATCTTGTTCAAGAATACAACCATTGAAGGCACGTTGACCTGCTTGGCCAGAAGGATATGCTCGCGTGTCTGAGGCATAGGGCCGTCGACAGCGGACACGACCAGGATAGCGCCATCCATCTGCGCGGCGCCAGTGATCATGTTCTTGATGAAATCGGCGTGTCCCGGGCAATCGATGTGCGCGTAATGACGCCCTTCGGATTCATACTCAACGTGCGAAACAGAAATCGTGACGATTTTGGACGCGTCTCTGACAGTGCCGCCCTTCGCGATGTCGGAATAGCTCTTCGCTGTGGCCCTGCCCATTTTAGACAAAACCGCCAAAATTGCGGCAGTCAACGTTGTCTTGCCATGATCGATATGGCCGATAGTTCCTATATTCACGTGCGGTTTGGATCGTACAAACTTTTCCTTAGCCATTTAAGTCACCTCCTGTTTGAAGTTAACTTCTTCGTGCTGCCTGATGTGTTGACCCAGCGATAATTTTCTCTGCTATATGTGAAGGCACCTCGGCGTAAAACGAGGGCTCCATTGTATAGGAAGCTCGTCCCTGCGTACAGGA
The DNA here is from genome assembly GCA_041663465.1 of Candidatus Omnitrophota bacterium. Classification (GTDB taxonomy): domain Bacteria; phylum Omnitrophota; class Gorgyraeia; order Gygaellales; family Profunditerraquicolaceae; genus JAGOOP01. The sequence continues at coordinate 1,432 of JBAYMQ010000057.1, forward strand.
ACGTAAAACAGTCGCATAATTGAAGATCTCAGCCAGCGGAACATCCGCCCTGATGGCGCGCACGTTGGCGCGCGGCGTAATAGATATGATCTTCGCGCGGCGGGATGAAAGATCACCGATAACCGCGCCCATAAATTCTTCGGGCGTAGTGACCTCCGCATCCATGATAGGTTCCAAAAGCTTCGAATGGCCCTTGCGCAATCCGTCGTTAAGCGCGATACCCGCCGCCATCTTAAAAGCCATTTCCGATGAATCCACATCATGATACGAGCCATCGACCAGCGTCACTTTGATATCAGTGACAGGATATCCGGCGAGAACACCGGATTTAGCGGTTTCGAAAACCCCTTGTTTCACCGACGGAATAAACTCCTGGGGGATAGCCCCGCCTTTGATCTTATTCTCGAACGTGACACCCGCGCCAGGCACATCCTGAGGTTCTATCTCCAAAACGCAATGGCCGTACTGACCGCGCCCGCCCGACTGCTGGACGAATTTTCCGGAGATATTGACTTTCTTGGATATTGTCTCGCGATACGCGACTTCGGGATATCCGACCTGCACCTCAACGTTGAATTCGCGTTTGATACGGTCGGCGATTACTTCAAGATGCAGCTGGCCCATACCCGACATGACCGTCTGCCCTGTTTCATGATTATATATGACCCGGAACGACGGATCTTCCTCGAGCATCTTGTGAAGCGCCAGACCCAGCTTCTCCTGATCATTCTTGACTTTCGGCTCGATCGCCTGCTGAATGACCGGCTCCGGGAAACGCATAGCCTCGATAAGTATTTGATTCGCTTCGTCGCACAGCGAATCCCCGGTACGAGTATCCTTCAAACCGACTGCGGCGATTATATCACCTGTATACGCACTGTCAATGATTTCTTGGTGGTTCGCGTGCATACGCAAAAGCTTGGTCACTCGCTCACGCTGCCGTTTAGACACGTTGTATATGTAATTACTGGCCGTCATGCATCCGGAATAAATGCGGCAATAATAAATTTTTCCTACGAACGGGTCGGTGGCGACCTTAAAACATAGCGCCACGAGCGGCGCTTTGTCGTCGACCTTGATCTCCTCAAACTCACCGGTTTCCGGATTGGTCCCCTTCACCGCCGGCACGTCTATAGGCGACGGTAGAAAATCTACAACCGCGTCAAGCAGGCGCTGCACGCCTTTGTTCTTGAACGATGATCCGCACAACACAGGAGTAAACGTGCAAGCGCATGTCGATCTGCGGATCCCGTCTCTTAATTCCTGGGCGCCGATATCCTTGCCGGCGAGGAATTTTTCCATGATCGGATCATCAACTTCGGCGACACGCTCGATCAAAATATTACGCGCCTTCAAAACAGCTTCTTTCATATCCTCGGGAACATCCACGAGCTCAAGGTCTTTGCCAAGGTCGTCCTTATACAGGGTCATCTTTTGCTCAACGATATCTATGACGCCCTTGAAATTATCCTCTTCACCAAAAGGCAGCTGGATCGCCGCCGCATTGGCGCCGAGGCGTTCGTGTATCTGTTTGATGACTTCCATGAAATTCGAGCCGGTGCGATCCATCTTATTGACGAATGCGAGACGCGGGACGTTATAGCGGTCCGCTTGTCTCCATACCGTCTCGGATTGAGGCTGCACCCCGCCCACCGCGCAAAATACGACCACGGCCCCATCCAGGACCTTGAGAGACCGCTCGACTTCAATAGTAAAATCAACGTGTCCTGGTGTATCGATCAGGTTGATCGTGTGGCCTTTCCACATGCACGTCGTTGCCGCTGACGTAATGGTGATGCCCCGCTCCTGTTCCTGGACCATCCAGTCCATGGTCGCGTTGCCGTCATGGACCTCTCCGAGCTTATAATTCTTGCCCGTATAGAACAGGACGCGCTCCGATGTCGTCGTCTTGCCGGCATCAATGTGAGCGATGATCCCTATATTCCGCAGCTTATGCAAATCATGTTTACGCATTTATTTCCCGTATATTAACGACTATTAATAATTATTTTGACCGTGCGACTTGCTCTTTACCACTTGAAATGAGCGAATGCCTTGTTCGATTCCGCCATCTTATGCGTATCGTCACGCTTTTTGATAGCGGATCCTTCCGCCTTATAAGCGGCCATTATCTCATCCGCCAGCTTATCGACCATCGGCTTACCCTTGCGGGCTTGCGCGTAGTCCCTGATCCATCGAAGCGCGATCGAAACCCCGCGCTCCTGTTTAACTTCTATCGGAACCTGATAAGTCGCCCCGCCGACCCTGCGCGGTTTAACTTCTACGCGCGGCCGAACATTGTCGATCGCCTTATGGAAGATCTTAAGCGCGTCCGGCTCGTTCAAGACGGTCTTAACCTTCTCAAACGCGTCATACACGATCTGCTCGGCAACGGCCTTTTTGCCGTCCAACATAACCATGTTGATGAATTTGCCTACGATCTTGGAATTGAACTTTGGATCAGCTGCTGTGTCTTTCTTAAATACGTGTCGTCTTCTCATGATCTTTAATGGTCACTCTTTCTGGTGCTGTTATTTTGCTTTCGCAGGAGCACCGCCTACCTTAGGCCGTTTTGCCCCGTATTTCGAACGCGACTTATGGCGCGTATTAACGCCTGCCGAATCAAGTGTACCCCTGACAATGTGATATCTAACGCCGGGTAGATCCTTAACGCGGCCGCCGCGGACCAACACGATAGAATGCTCCTGGAGATTATGTCCTTCCCCCGGGATATACGCGGTAACTTCAATGCCGGTCGTGAGCCTTACCCTGGCGATCTTTCGCAGCGCCGAGTTCGGCTTTTTGGGCGTCATGGTGCGCACTTGCGTACAAACACCGCGACGCTGCGGGCATGATTTGAGCGCGGGAGATTTCGTGGTTTTCACCTTCGCGATACGCCCATGTCTGATTAATTGTGTAATCGTTGGCATAAACTTATTCCTTCGGTTTTTCTGCCGGAGCTTCTGATTTTTCCGCGCCCGACTTAACCGCGTCGATCAACCGGTGGCTGTGGAACCCGGTCCCCGCGGGGATCAGATGGCCGACAATAACATTTTCTTTCAATCCGAACAACTCATCGTGTTTACCCGATGCTGCAGCTTCCGTGAGTACACGGGTCGTTTCCTGGAAACTCGCCGCCGACATGAAACTCTCGGTGGTAAGGGACGCCTTGGTAATACCCAGCAACAGAGGTGTCGCTTGCGCGGGCTTGCCGCCTTTTTTCGCTACCTTCGCGTTATCCCTCTGGAATATATTCTTATCGACCTGCTGCATAGGCAGGAAGTCAGTATCGCCCGGATCCTCTATCCTGACTTTCTTAAGCATCTGCCTGATAATAACCTCGATATGTTTATCGTTAATGTGCACGCCCTGCAAACGATATACTTCCTGAACCTCGTTAACCAGATACTCCTGAAGGACCTTATCGCCGCATACGCGCAGGATATCCTGCAGAACGACCGGCCCGTCGGTTAGCTGCTGGCCGGAAATAACATGGTCGCCCTTGTAAACGTTCGGATGTTTCCCGTGCGGAACGATATATTCGCGCGCCATGCCTGTCGCCGATTTGATAATAATGACGACCTGCCCTTTTTTGGTCTGCCCGAATTCCACAAAACCGTCTATTTCGCTGATGATCGACGGATCCTTGGGCCTTCGCGCTTCGAATAACTCCGCGACACGCGGCAAACCTCCAGTGATATCCCTGGTCTTAACCGTTACGCGGGGGATCTTTGCCAGATGGTCGCCGGCTTCAACGGTCACGCCGTCCTTAACCATGATGTGAGCCCCGGTCGGAAGCGGATAGATGCCGTTGATCTCGGTGCCTTCGCCCGTAATAATGATCTGCGGGTGATACTCGGCTTTATGGTCAACGATAACGACCTCGGTGAGTTTAGTGACCGGGTTATATTCCTCGATCATGGTCTCTTTATCTTTAAGGTCTTCATATTTAACTTTACCGCTGACTTCGGTAAGGATCGGTGCCGTATATGGATCCCAGCGCACGAACACCACGCCTTCATTGACGTGTTCACCGTCTTTGAACGCCAGGAACGACCCCTGCGGTATGAGATACCGCTCGAGCTCGCGCCCGTCCGTATCGTTGATGGAAACGGCGCCGTTGCGGTTCAGAACGATCTGTTCCTTCTTTTTCGGAACCGTGCGCATCAGATGATATTTGATCGTGCCTTCATTCTTGGATTTGATGAACGACTGCTCGATCGTGCGCGACGCGGTACCGCCGATGTGGAAGGTTCTCAAGGTCAACTGTGTGCCGGGTTCGCCGATGGACTGCGCGGCGATAACGCCTACCGCTTCGCCCTGCTCCGCGAGCCTGCCCGTCGCCAGATTCCGGCCGTAGCACTTGACACAGATGCCGCGCTCGGCTTCACAGGTCAACGCGGACCTGATGCGGATCTTCTCGATACCCAGCCGCTCTATATACTCGGCTTTCTCCTCGGTGATCTCCTGTCCCAATTCAACAACCGATTGGTCGGTGATAATGTCCACGATATTATCAAGCGCGACGCGGCCGATAATGCGTTCAGCCAAAGGAACAACTACTTCGTTCCCTTCGGTTATCGCTTCCACGGTAATCCCGTTCAACGTGCCGCAGTCGTCTTCCGTAACAATGATTTCCTGCGCGACGTCGATCAGACGCCTTGTCAAATAACCCGCGTCAGCGGTCTTCAAAGCGGTATCTGCAAGACCCTTGCGGGCGCCGTGAGCAGAAATAAAATATTCCAAAACCGTAAGACCTTCTTTAAAGTTGGCTGTGATCGGGTTTTCGATGATCTCGCCGGAAGGCTTAGCCATAAGGCCGCGCATGCCGGAAAGCTGGCGTATCTGGAGTTTGGAACCGCGGGCGCCCGAATCCGCCATAATGAA
>JBAYMQ010000058.1:0-6311 GCA_041663465.1 Candidatus Omnitrophota bacterium
GCTAACAGATCGAAGGGTACCATAATAGCAATAAACATAGCTGCACATGACCACCATGTATTATTGAGCATGGCTTGGAGATAAAAAAGCAAGTTGGCGGAGATTCTAACTCTTGCCGCGGCATTGATTACTTTGGAAAGCTCATCTTTTGTAAAATCACCATCTTCGATCATCTTCATAATCTTGCTGGCACTCACATCAAAGACACCTACCCAGGGGTTAAGACTACGGGCCTGCGCCATCAATTCCTCGAACTTCTTGCCGTGTTCCTGATCGCCGGTAAGCTTAAGCGCTTCCGTCGAGGGGAGTAAAGCACGGCCGCCGTCGCGGCCGGCAGCCGCGAGCATTGTTCCGACTTCCTCGTAATACTGATCCAAAGGCGCACGGAACGCTAGATCCTTCAGCAATTTGTCCACGCGATATGCCGCGGCGATCCCGAAGCCGGCGGTCATTCCGATCCCCATAACCATCGGCCAGAGGTTCACGCCGGAAAAGAATAACGCGCCTATGGTCAAGGCTCCCGTTATCACGCTCCCGGCCGACAACAGGACTGAATCCATCCTGCCTGAAGATATCCGTTCGCTTACAGTATCCTCGGACTTAAGCCGCTCCTGCACCATTACGATCTCGTCCGGAGTGTATTTATTTTCCCTGATCATATCCGCGACGCGCGCCAGACGTTTAGCCACAAAATCAGCGTTGCCGGGCGAGGACATCCATCGGATCTCATTGATAGCGGAATAAAGCTCCTGGATCCTGGAAAGAGACCTTGAAGAAACTCCGCCGTCTTTTTTCGCCGCGGATAGATCAACCTCCTGTGCCGCAGTTTTATGCTCCCCGGTTTGAACAACTTTATAGATCAATCCGGTAATTCCGGCAAGCGCTATAGTCCCAACGCCTATCCAACCTGTAAAATCGGCATACCCCAGGACCGGCGCGCTCAACATAGCCACAATGCCCCCGCCCAATGACAGTAAAAACGCAATGGAGGAAACTGCCTGCAGATCCGATATCACGGATTTTCCCGCGGGCAGACCCTGATCATTGCCTCCGTCGCGGACTCCGTTTTTTCCATCGAAGATCTGGGAACGGGCCTTGATGGTTGCGATAGCCGTATCGATATGGCGCGAACGCGGAGAAACCACCACATGCTCCTGCGCCTTATGCTCCAGCGCGCCTAACGCTTCCACTCCCAGCAGCCCCAATTGCGCGGAATACACCCTGATCATTTCGTCTACACGGGAATGGTATGCCTCATTATCGAACTCGCCGCCCAGGCCGAAATAAACTTCAGAATCCAAACTATCAACCGCCTGTTCAAATTCATCCAGGATGGATTCAAGCTCGCCCCATTCCTGTATCTTACCGGGCATTTTCTTGATCGGAGCCGCTGCTTGATATCCCGGCCTGTTATCATCCGCGCCCGCATTAAACGCGGCAGCCAGATAGCCGGCGACGGCTTTGTATAATTGAGCCATTTCAACCGCGGATTCCTCCGCGGTCAGATCAGAAGTTATCAAAATGACCTTACGCGAATTCTTGATCATTGATTGGACCGTGCCCAGGGTCTGGGCCTTGATCATCAGATCTGAAAAAGCGGGAGTACCTTTCAATAGATCGACATCTTCCGGCTGAACCACGCGCAATGGCAGAAAATATTGCGAAAAGAACATATTTTTCCCATCCTCGATATTCTGCTGAAACGCGTGATTCTTATCCGGCCCTATAGAGATCTTCGCCGGCATATTTAAACCCCGGGTAAATATGTCTGAACGGGCATTTTCTAATACCTCACGCAGTTCATCGGTCATGCTTCCGTATGAGGCGAATTCGCCGGCCTCTATCCTGTCTTTAAGCAAAAAGAGGATCGCGGCATATACGGCAGCGGGATCTTCCATAGTGGAATTGAATAACCGCACCTGCTCCTGTATATCCCGGATTTTCAGGCCCCCGATCTGGATCAACGGGTCATAATAAAAAGTTAATGAGCCTTTCTTGCTTGAATTAGGATACGTGTTCTTAAGGACTTTAACGATATCACTTCCGGCGTTCTCGATCGCTTTTTTCATATCCTTTGAAGCGATCTTGTATCCCTCTACAGCGGGTTGGTTGACAAAACATATATTCCACAGATAACCGACAATCGCCACGGATATTTGCAGCCCGAGCATCAATCCGCCCGTATCTTCAAGATCATTAAGGTTTATCTCATAGGTAGGGTAACCGTTCTCGGTAAGGTGCTTCCACAGGTCAGCGCGCGGCTTTTCTGACCCAAGATTGACGCGCAGGAACACCCGGTCATTAGACGCGGCGGGTTTAAGCGTGGAAACATCAAGATCCCGCTCATCATAAAACAGCGTTACGCCTTTCCCGTCTTTACCCAGGGATTCCTCTATCAGCTGCTCGGCCCACATCGGGAACGCCTTCAACTCCGCGGGAACTATGATCGTCAGCTTATCCTTCTTGAGATTCTTGGCCATATTGAACAGGAACGCGCCAAGGCGGGGGAACACATCATCGTTTGCGCCGTTCATCGCGATAGCTTTATCTATGATCGGTTTGATCGAATCCGGAGCGACAACAGCCATGGGCAACAGGAACACATTAGTACCGGGAGCGGTAAATCTGCCTCCGACATCGCCGCGGGCATTAAGCTGGATCTCCCTCTGACGCATCTGGGGATTTTTCTGGGCCTCAACGCCCCAGGGAGAGATAGTATCGGTAATGAACCAAAGGTTTTTCCCGGCATCCAAACCCCACGCTTTATACACCCTTTCGAAATATTCCCTGTGTTCCACCGTTTCAGGCGTCGTTGCGGATTTTGACACAAGCACGATAGCTGTTTTATCCAGAGCCGCTTTTAAGCTGCCTTCCTTTTTCGCAATTTCATCGAACATGAGCGTTATAACCGTAGGATCGGTTGTCCTCAGGCTATAGATATTTTCAGCCGCCTCATTCCTGAATGTATCCTTGACGAACTGAACGCTCAAACCCGACCCGCCCATGCCGCAGAATATAACGTATTTATAATTTTCCTTCAACTCTTTCCCGTCTTTTATCACATCGTCAAGCGTCCTGCCGGCCAAACCATCGCGGATCACTTTAAGATTAGTCGTGGTCCAGCCAAGCCTGTTGACCCGTTCGCCTTTAAGCAACTCGAAACCAAGATCAGCCAATCTGCCGCTTCCTATATTTTTTACGGTTTCATACGAAGCGCCGTTGGCCGCGCCCTCCAACTGGCCCGTGAAATCCTCGTTCTTAAGCCGCTCAAGCGTTTTATTTACATGAGGGCTATTGCCGCCGCCATCCCGGCTGGACTGCGTAACCATGGGGCTGCGGACATAAAATTCCAGGACTGAATTGCCGTCACTGGAGGCTATTATGATATTGCGCACATCATTGTCGAAACTGCCGTCACTCCTGAGTAATCCTGCCGCTATTGCGGCCGTTTCAGTTGTTTCGCGCAAAGTGAACATTTTCGGATAACGGGCTGACATTGCCAAATCCCTGGCCATGCCGATATTGCTGTCGCGGAACGCCTCAAACGCTCTCCATACCATCAAGGTCAACGCGCCCGGAGCGGTAAAACCATTATTAAGCCTGACATATCCTTCCGTTACCGGCGCGGACGCATCCTTGTCGAATTTCAGCATATTGCTGGATCCCAGGATCCCCAGCATATTGTACGCGTTGGCAAGGGCGATAGCCCTGGGAACAGGTATAAAGCTATACCATTTGTCGTTGGAAATGGCGAGCTGGTCGCCGATATATTCCATCAAACGCTCGAACTCTTCCCGGGTAGTTACTACCTGCTTCACGCGCTGCTCCAGACTGTACATATTCAACCCGCCGCCATACCCGCCCTCGTCAGCGGCGGATTCTCTATAACGCTCCACATTCCGCAAAGAAGCCCTGAGAACCTGGAACAAACTTTCAAGTTCGGCCTGATCAGAAGCCGGCGCCTCGCCGCCGTCCCTGCCGTTCGACGAAGGCTTTCCGGGATTGTTGTCCCTCTTTGCTTTCTCAAGCGCGCTCGCGATGAACTTCCCCTTTACGGCGCCGGGATACCTGCGCGAATATTCCTTTACCACGCGGGCAAGGTCTGCGGCGCTATAGGATTCAAGCATGACGAATATCTCCCGGGCTGTCTTCACATCGCGGATACTCTCTACCAACGCCGCTGCGTCTTTAGCGCTAAGCGCCTGTTTATCATCTGTTTTCTTAGCCCGCGCCGCGCTGCCGCCATCCTTCATGTCGCTCACGCTGGAAACCAACCGAACGACCTTTTTGGCTATGGTAAAAGTTAGTAATTTATCAAAACGGGCCTCAGTCTCCGGGGTCAATCGCATATCCTTGATCTGATCGAATAGCTCAATGATTTTTTGATCACCGCTTACCATTGACCAGACAACGGCCCGGATCTCATCATCGTTCAATTCCACGCGCTCCAGGAACGACGCTTTCTTATATTTCGCGACCACTTTCTTCAAGATATCTTCTTTCTGCTTTTCCGATAGATCCCCGCCGTCCAGCCCTCCCCGGCCGCTGCCGTCGCCCATGGAATAAACTTCTTTTTCCAGTACAGCGTCATTCGTTGTGAACATGCCTGTCGCGGTATTCAGTTGAACGGTATATTCCGTAATTTGCGACCCGACTACCCTCTTAAACGGAAGCACCATTATATCTTCCGGGACTACGGTCGTCCTTAAGCCGCCGCTAAAATACCTGCGGATGGTCAATCCGCCCTGGCTGCTCACGGTTTCTTCCCTATTATATTCACCTTGCTGGAATGACTTTTTGTACGCCTCATAATACGTCTGCTTTGACCACTGCGTCTTCGACGTAAGGCCATCCAGGTTCCGTCTGTCGATCTGAGCGGCGAATAACGCGGATTGTTTCGTCCATTTGTACCACTGGGCCAATATTAAGGAATAGTATACCTGCCTGAGACCGGCGTATCTTTTCGCGGAATTAACTTCTCTGGTCAGTTTAGGCAGGATGGCTTCGCGGATAAGCTGGGATGAATATTCATTCAGCTCGTTAAATCTGGGATCACTGGAATCCACCCCTTTGGCGTCTTTCAGATAATCCTGCTCGAGCATGACTTTCAGGGTGGCCTTATACACATAGGCGCTATCCTGCGACTGCGCCATGATGATCTCTCCGGGCACGATCCACGGACGCGTTACGGTGGGGATCTCCATATCCGACTGCCCGAATAAAGATTCCGCTTTAGAATACAGTTTATTCCAATATGCCCGCCCCTCTTTCGTATCGGGCGACGTGCAAGCCGCCATATCTTTTTTAAGCTGAAGATCCGCTTCAAGTAAAACCTTGCCGAGGTCCGTTTTTTCTACATAGGGATCGATGATATTAGCCGGGTCATCGGGCCGTAAATTCACCCAAAACATGCTGTTGGGAAGGGATAAGCCTATCTGGAAATATTGAAAAAGAATACGGGAAGCGTCCTGAACCTGAGAAGGACTTAAAGTTTTAGCGTCTCCTTTATCCAGGATCAGATTTATATTATGGGTATTTGGGTCAATCGAAAATGAGCGCAGATGGACAGGCCGGAATCTATCGGGCGATAGATATCCGCTTAAATACGCGGGAACATTGAGTTGAGGAGCGACTTGCGCGAATCCGCTTTGTTCAAATGCCAGACAGAAAATTATGAAGAGCGCGGTTATTTTTCTAAGCATGAACTTCCTCCGTAATTGTGTGTTTTAGCCTCCGTAACTCCCGACTTATTAACGACATTTATAAAGACCTGCCTTAGCGATCAAATAAAATACCACGCTTCCTAAAGATAGGAACTCTTTAAGAACCGTGGCGTGTAAAAAGTATATCATACGATTCTATAATTTCAAGGCAAAACACCTAAAATTTTATCGCCTGATAATCTCTTTAAACGCAGCGGAATAAGCCTGTTTCGCGAAGCGCGCGAGGAAACGCACATAACTTTCAAATAATTATCCGTATATCCTTCCCACGTACCGGATCTCCCTTTTGCGCGCGACTCGATAAGCACGGGCATTACCCTGCCCATGAACCTCTTTTGATAGCTTGCGGTGCAAGCGGCGGCAACGCGCTGTATCCTGTCAAAACGGTTCTTGACAACATCAACGGGCGGCTGTCCCTTCAAATCGTACGCCCGGGTGCCCGGCCGCGGGCTGAAAGGAAAAATATGAGTGCGCAGCGGAACGATCTTCTCGACAAGATCCATGGTATTACGAAAATGCCGCTCCTGCTCACCCGGAAACCCGATCAGAACATCGGTAGTTAAGGCAATGCCGGGACACGCCCGCTTA
>JBAYMQ010000059.1:0-6304 GCA_041663465.1 Candidatus Omnitrophota bacterium
CGCGGGACAGGCCGTGGAACGCGCCCACGACCTTCAGCGTCGCCTGGGTAACAGGCTCCTCGAAATTGCCGCCGGCAGGGCTTACGGTCCCGCCGATCGTTACAGACCCCGTCGCCCCGTCGTTGAGCCGGACCACACCCGCGCGCTCGTAGAACGACGCGATCCGGGATTCAAGATACGCGGGGAACGCTTCTTCACCGGGGATCTCTTCGAGCCTACCGGACATTTCCCGCATCGCCTGCGCCCACCGGGACGTGGAATCAGCCAACAGCAATACATGCAGTCCCATCTGACGATAATATTCGGCTATAGTTACAGCGGTATAAACGCTCGACTCTCTGGCAGCGACCGGCATAGAACTGGTATTGCATATAATAACAGTCCGGTCGATCAAAGGATTCTTGGTGCGGGGATCTATCAATTCAGGGAACGTCTTCAGGGTTTCAACAACTTCACCGGCGCGCTCGCCGCACGCGGCAATAATAACTACGTCGACATCAGCGTGGCGGCTCGTTAACTGCTGCAAGACGGTTTTTCCCGCGCCGAATGGGCCCGGGCTGCAATACGTACCTCCCCGCGCCACAGGGAACAGCGAATCGATCACCCGCTGCTTGGTGACAAGCGGCTTCTGAGGTTTAAGCTTTTCCGAGTACGCGCTTATCGCTATCTTCACCGGCCAGCTCTGTTTTAGATACACATCCTGTTCTTTGCCGGACTGATCGCGCAGCCGGGCAATAGGGGTCTTGAGATCATACCTGCCGAAATCCGCGATACTGACCACTTCCCAAAGCCCCTGCAGCGTGAACGGCACCATGATATAATGTTTGAACATTTTCTCGGGAACAATGCCTAATTTATCTCCGGCGCGGACGGTATCGCCCTTCGCCGCGGACGGGGTGAATTCCCAGGAAACATCCTCAGCCAACGCGGTCAGATATACGCCGCGCTTCAGAAAAAAACCGTGCTGCTCCGCAAGATGCGGCAGGGGATTTTGCAGTCCGTCGAAGATTTGTCCCAAAAGCCCCGGCCCCAGTTCAACCGAAAGCAGCTTACCGGTAAACTCGACCGGATCCCCGATCACCAACCCCCCGGTGCTTTCATACACCTGTGTTTCAGCCCGGTTCCCCCGGACGCGGATCACTTCGGCTTTAAGAGATTCATTGCCGTGTTTAATAAATGCCACTTCATTCTGTATTATCGTGGAGTCGGCCTTTACGGTAACCATGTTCCCGCTGATCTTTACTACAGTACCGGTCCTTTTTTGGTTCATGCCAGGATCCTTTCAAGCGTTTCCTGTTTATCCGCGTGATCAACAATATCCCAACGCAACAATATCCGCAATTTCAACGCGTAGACGATAAGCGCGTCACAATCAAAATAGTGGCCCGAAGATAGCTCTTCAAGCCGGCTCCAACGCGCCCGGTCCAGCGATCTCTCCGATTCTATAAGTGAAGGGATCCGGTGGCTGTTCATAGCCATATGATACAGGGCCGCATCGTCCGATCCATCCGGGCGCAGATATTTCTGGCCGTCTATCTTTTTCCGGACTGCGCGGATCTTGACCAGTTCGTTGCGTAAACCCGTTTCAAATGACGCGCATTGCGCCAATGTACGCTGCTGCGTCTTTTGTAAAAAATAGTCCCCGCCGCACTGTTCTACATACGCCAGATCTTCACCGGGAACGAGCCCCCGGCACATTTCAATAAAACGCACAAATGAGAACGGCGGCTTACCGCCGAATTGAAGCATAGGCAGGCTCGATATCAAATACGGATAGAATGTGGCCATGTTCCCTTATCGCTTTTGTCCATTTAACAACGCCGTGATCGCGGGCTTCAAGAATGAACCGATATATTCGGCAAGGGCCTTATCGGTAAAATCAAATTGGGATTTGCCGGCGTCAAAACTTATAACCAATCCCGCGTTGATCTCCCCCTGGACGCGCAATTCGATGTCTTTTTTAAGTTCATCTTTGAGCCTGTTCAAAAAATTCCCTTCCAGCGACTGCCGATCCTGTTCTTTTAAATACACGACGATCTTCGTATCGTTCTTGCTGCAGTAAACCTGAATAAGTCCGGTAAGGATCCGGGACAACTCTTCGGGGGTCAAAGCCGCGGCGATCTGCGACGCGATCACTCTTTGCAGCATTGCGACAATTTCTTTTTTCAGCGTCAGAAGGACGTCTCTTCCCGACTGCTGAAGCGCGGCCTGGCCGCTTGCCTGCATACGACTGACCGTTTCCTGCGCGTCATCAACTATCTTTTGGGCCTGCGCAGTAGCTTTTTGGACGATCCAGTCAGCTTTCCGGCGAGCTTCGGTCTCGATCTCAGCGGCCTTATCCTGAGCTGCCTGCACGCCTTCCGCCTGAATTTTCTCGATCAACTCTTTGATCTGGTCTGCCATATAATACCCCTCTATCTTTTATTGCATTTCCTTAATAATATCCCTGGCTGCCTGAAGCCGGTCATTGGCTTCAAGGATCGGCCTGCCCACCACAACGTAATCCGCCCCGGCAAAAATCGCATCTTTTGCGGTAGCAACGCGCTTCTGATCCGAGGCGCCGGCGCCCTTGGGCCTGATACCTGGAGTAACAATAAAAAATCTCTGTCCGCAGGCCTTTCTTACAGCTTTGGCCTCGTGCGTCGAACAAACAACTCCGTCTAAACCGGCTTTCTTGGCCATCCTGGCCTTACGGACAACATCGATCGCTGTATTCTTTGCAGATTTATCGCTGGTCAAAACCGTGATCCCCAAAAGGATCGGTTTCTTGATCTTAAGCTTGGCCGCTTCTTCTTTTGCGGCCCCTGCCGCGCGCATAAGCATTTCTTCTCCGCCGGAGGTATGCATCGTCAGCATTTTCACTTTCAGCCGGGTCGCCTGACGCACCGCGTTGGCCACCGTGTTGGGAATATCGTGGAATTTAAGATCTAAAAAAACATCCGCGCCTTTTTTGCGGACCATTTCCACGACCTTCGGCCCGTATGCGGTAAAGAGCACGGGGCCGATCTTAAAGACGCTAACGACGCGCGATAGATCGGCTACGATCATTCTTGCCTCGGCCAATGTTTTTACATCCAGCGCCAGAATCAGTTTTTTCGCGGCGGCGATTCTTTTTCGCATTGTCATTTCCGCAGATCTCCTATAAGCGCCTTCAGGGCTTTAATATTATTTTGAGCCATATACCGCCGTATCCCCTCGATTATTTCAATGCTTATTGCGGGGTTTATAAAATTCGCCGTTCCAACGCTGACCGCGGCCGCCCCGGCGATAATAAATTCCAACGCGCTGCTCGTATCCGTAATACCGCCCATGCCGATAATGGGAATTTTCACATTTTTATATACTTCCCAAACCATGCGCACCGCGATTGGCCGTATCGCCGGGCCGCTCAATCCGCCGCTGATCATCGCGATTTTGGGCCTGCGCGTTTTAACATCGATAGCCATCCCCTGCGCGGTGTTGATAAGCGCGAGAGCATCGCTGCCGGCGGCCTCTGCGGCCAACGCTATGTCCGCTATATCCGTAACATTCGGCGACAACTTCGTTATAAGTGTTTTCTTGGTAACCCGCCTGACCGCCTTGACTACCGCCGCGGTTGCCTTAGCGTCCTGAGAGATAAGCCTTTTTTTCTTCAGGTTCGGGCACGATATGTTCAGCTCCAATGCCGCGACTCCCGGCAATTTATCAAGCCGTTTTGCCAAAATAACAAACTCTTCCGGATCCCCTTCAGAAGCGATGCTCACGATCACCGGCACGCCGATCTTGCGGACAACAGGGAGCTTCTCCGACAGGAATTTCTCAATACCCGGATTTTCCAGGCCGATGGAATTGATCATTCCCGCGGGCGTTTCACAGGTGCGCGGCACGGGATTCCCCTGACGCGGGTTTAAGGTGACAGTTTTTGTAACGATAGCGCCGAGTTTTCCGAGGTCGCAAAGATCTCTGAATTCCTCCGCGTACCCGAACGTGCCCGACGCGACCATCACGGGATTCTTTAATTTTAACCCGCCTATGCGAACCGATAGATCAACCATTAAATCAGCGCAGTCCTTTGTTATTAGAAACTGGGTTCAATGCACAGTATCTTGAATTTTTTAAATTCCTTCAATCCGCCTTCGATGAAACTCAAATTAGTCAGATATTTCAGCTTACACCATGTCCAAAACTCGGATTTAGGCTCCATATCAAAATTCCACCACACATATTTGAGCGCGTACCTTATAGTCAAAGCCAGGCTGATAACGGAGAATAGTCCCCATCCCCACCCCATGGTAAATACGCTGAGGATTGCGCCGAGCAGGAAAAGGAACGCGAAAATATGCATAAGATGGAAATTTCCTATATAAACAAATCCCCGAAGCGGGAACGGCATGTGCATCGAAGGCCCGCCTTTGAGATTCTGAAAGATAACCTCAAGGCCCGTATGTTTGACATACTTGTTGATCAACGGCAGATGCGCCTGGCCGTACGTTACCCAGACTTTACGCAATAAACGGGTATCCGCTCTATGCATATGGTCCACCTTCGCCAGAGGCGCAAAGTAAAATTTCCACCCCTTGCTGCGGTGCTGATAACTCAAATCCATATCTTCGCCCGTGGGCAGATCCCAAAACTTGGCCCCGATCTCTTTCATGGCTGACCTGCGATAAGCGACATTGCAGGTTCCGAAGAAAAATCCTTTATGGCCGGCGATATCTATCGCCGTGGGCTCCTTGGGAAAATCGGGATAATAACCTTCCTTTATAAAACCATAGCGCGGGGCCACCATATTGAATCTGAAATGCTGGCACCATGCTTCAACCATGTTATTGGGATCAACCTTAAGCGTAAAAACCTCTCCGCCAACCGCGGCGATCCTGGGATCGCGATTAAAATGCTTAAGCATTTCATTGATCCAATTCTTGTCAGGCGCGCAGTCGCCGTCGGTAAAAAGCAGGAAGTCCCCCTTAACGACTTCGAGCGCCTTATTGCGCGCGAACCCCGGAGAAGGGCATTTAGGAACCTGGACAAGTTTGATAAACGGGTATTTTTTTTGCCAATTATGTATGATCTCGATGGTTTTATCGGTGGAGCCGCCGTCAACTATCACCCATTCCCAGGAATCATGCGAATAATCCACGTTCAACAGGTACTCAAAAGCTTTCTCTATGGTGCGCTCAAAATTCTTTACCGGTATGATGATGGACACAAACGGCGATTGGGACATCAGAGGCCTCCTTCATTGCTCCGGAAGCTACCGGAGAATTTCACCACACGACGTCATTCGCTTGAAAAACAGGACCTTCTTTACACACGCGCTGGAAACCGCTTTTAGTTTGAACGACACACCCAAGGCATGCGCCTATGCCGCACGCCATATGGTTTTCAAGAGAGATTTGCGCCTCAACTCCGAGCCTGCCGCAAAGCCCGGACATAGCTTTAAGCATTGGCTCCGGGCCGCAGCCATATAAAAACCGGTCCGGCTTGGCTCCTCCCTCGAGCATCTTCTCAAGCAATCCCGTGACCCGCCCGTGAAACCCGGAACTGCCGTCGTCAGTAGCGATTCGAACATCGCAGCCGAGCTTCCGGAAATCTTTTACGCATAGAATATGCGCCGCGGTGCGGCCTCCGATCAAAACCGTTGTTTTATCGGTTTTCAACCGCTGCGCCAGGAATACAAGCGGCGCAACACCCATGCCGCCTGCAACAAGAATTGCGCGCGAGCGCCGCGCCCGGGCGTCGATCGAAAACCCGTTACCCAACGGCCCTATCACATCCACCAGCTCGCCGGTTTTTTTCCGGGACAGAACTTCAGTGCCGGTCCCTGCGACTTCATACAATAATTCAACCCCGCCGCGCGCCGGGTCGACCCGATGAACACTGAGAGGCCTGCGCAAAAAAGGCTCCATGCCGGAGGAAACCTTCACCATAAGAAAATTGCCGGGCTTCGCGGCCTTTGCGATAGCCGGCGCGGCGAGCGCGATCTTATAACAGCGCAGGGCAATACGGATATTAGATATTATTTCTGTTTTTATCTGTCGCGTTTTCATATCTCCGGGCCAGGAAAAATACTAAAATGAAATATAATAGAACGATAACGGCGAGGGGCGCGAGGGCGGGCGCGACGAAGCTCAGGCCCCTGGACTTTATTTCTTCCCACGATTCAATCACAAAAACGGCTGCAAGGATAACGAGAATGCTTAACATCTCACGCTGGAACCAGGCTAATCGCACCGGCACGACCGAAGAAATATCGTTGTGAAAAAAAAGAGACGGCTTGGGGAATATGCGCGGAACCCGCTTACAATACTCCGTAAACTCTTTC
>JBAYMQ010000060.1:0-6199 GCA_041663465.1 Candidatus Omnitrophota bacterium
CCAGCCTTTTTGAATCACTGAGCCAACCGGTAATCATTCTCGCGACGGTTCCGCTGGCCGCGATCGGTTCCGTCGCAGCGCTCCGTTTGACCAATAAACCTGTCGGCACAGGCGTGCTGATAGGAGCGATGATGCTCGGCGGCATTGTCGTTAATAATGCGATAGTATTGATCGACCGTATTAATTTCCTGCGCAAAGAACCTGACTTTACGGGGAACGTGCGTTCCGTGATCGTTGAAGCGTCCCTGGACAGGTTGCGGCCCATCATGATGACGTCATTGACAACCATCCTCGGACTTATTCCAATGGCTATCGACAAAAGTGAATCTTCAAATCTTTGGTCCCCTCTGGCCATTACCGTGATCGGGGGGTTGACGCTGTCGACCATATTGACACTTTTTATTATTCCATGCGTGTATCAAGTTTTTTGCGATTTTCGATTAATAAGAAAATAGTTTACAAACTCCAGAAATCATTTAAAATGAGGTAATTAAGGAGGCTCTATGGGAGCGAAGATCGCCAAATTGCTGATCGGGTTGTGGGTTATTTTTTTGATCGGCTATTTTGGCATGAAATGGTACCAGGGGAATAGAACAAAAGCGGCTCTCTCGCCTGCCAGCCAGGCTATGGAGAAGAAGGTGTCTTCTTTGCCGTTCCCGGGCCAAAAGAAACCGGGATCTGCCGCGTCGCAGCCCCAAGCCCCCTCCCCGGAGATTCAGGAAGAGCCTATCTTGCCCCAGGTGCGCACTCTCAAATTAAAATCCGTTGATTTCAAGGACGTCCTTCCTGTCATGGGAACAATTAAAGGCGTTACAGAAGTGCCTCTTAAATTCGAAATAAACGGCGTCGTAAAAAACATAAATTTCAGGGAAGGCGAAAAGATAAAAAAGGGCGATTTGATCGCCAGCATAGACTCCAGAGATGTTGAACTGCGGATCTCCTACGCAAAAGCGAAATTCAACTCCGCGCAGGCCGGGTACAATTCTGTCCAGAAACAATTAGAAATACACAAAAAACTCTACGAAGCGGGCGCTATTATTAAATCAAAAATGGAACAAATTGAGCTGGAGGTCGAAAGCGCGCGATTTCAGTTGGAAACAGCCCGCAGCGAAGAAGAGCTTGCGTCGAATGAAATGCGTAAAACGTTGATCTACGCCACAAAGGCCGGAGTTATGGGCGTGCGCGACGCCGAAGAGGGCGAATTTGTAACCCCGCAGGATAAAGTAGCCATTGTCTACGAGATCAACGAAGTATACGTTGAAGCGGGCGTCGTCGAGCGGGATATAGAAAAAGTCAAGCTTGGACAAACGGCAAAAATATTCGTTGACGCGTACCCGACGCTCGCGTTTGAAGGGACCGTTGCCTATATATTCCCCGTGATCGAGGGCAAAAGCAGGACTCTGACTATAAAGATCAAGGTTCCCAACCCCTCAGGGCTGCTCCTACCCGGGATGTTTGCCCGCGCGGAGATGAATATAGTAACTCTGCCCGGAGCGCTAATGATCCCGGCGTCAGCGTTGATCAACTCGAACGACGTAACACTGCTCTCAGTCATCCCCGCAGGCACGATCGTTGGCACGGCTGAAGACGAACAAACAGGCACCGCGCAAATCCTAAAGGTTAAAGTAGGATATCTCTCAAGCGATTACGCGCAGATCCTTGAAGGCCCAAGCGAGAATGATCTGGTAATACTTGAGGTGCAAGGAGAACTAAAAGAAAACACTCCTGTCAAAATCGTAGGCATAGAAGAACTTTCTTTATAAGACTCTTCCTATAACTCTTTATATAACTTATAGTTACAGTTCTATTATTCCGCTGTCCCGCCTATTCTTACGGTATAAAATAAATCTCGCAAAATTGGTAAGTAAATAATTGTTTTGTAATTACCTGCGGCATGACAGGTTGCGGGAAATGTCTCAAAATTGGTAGCCCCAACCGGATTTGAACCGGTGTTTAATGGCTGAGAACCATCCGTCCTGGACCAGGCTAGACGATGGGGCCGCAAAAGACATATGCCGTAAACGGC
Source organism: Candidatus Omnitrophota bacterium (assembly GCA_041663465.1). Lineage (GTDB taxonomy): Bacteria > Omnitrophota > Gorgyraeia > Gygaellales > Profunditerraquicolaceae > JAGOOP01. The sequence continues at coordinate 2,027 of JBAYMQ010000060.1, forward strand.
ATAGTATAATATAACATATTTTATTCGACGGTCAATCAAATTTTATTGACCTTTGCCCACCGCAGGTATATACTCCTATATATGATCGACATCGGCACTGGAATAAGCGTAGAACGCAATGAAGTTGCAGCGGTTGAGGAAGCCGTCAGGTTAGCGAAAACAAAAAAACTCGACAGAGAAAAAATTGACCTGGCGCTCGTATTCAACAGTCCCGATATCTCCGCTTCCGGGGTATTGAAGAATATCTCCGTATTCCTGCCTAACGTGCCTGTTATCGGAGGCACCGTCAGCGGGTTTTTTTCTCATCTGGGCATCTGTAAGCGCGGGGTGATCGTCATGCTGGTCACATTCCCGGAAGGCATTTACCTCACAACCGGGAATATGGCCGGGATCGCGGCTTTGGGCGAAGTAATCGCCGGAGAACAGATGGGCGAAAAGCTGCTATACGGTTTTAAAAGCGTTCCGCGCAGCCTGAGCCTTCTTTTTTTCGACGAGTTAACACAGGGCAATATAAATTTTATCTACGGCCTGCAGGAAAAGCTGGGAAAGAGCTTCCCGGCCGTAGGAGCGGCTCTCTCCAGCCCCGGAGGAAACAATAATAATTCCCTGTATTTTAATGATACCCCCCTCGTCGACGGGTGCGCCGGCATCCTGTTTGGGGGGAAAATAAGTTACGGCCTGGGCTTAAGGCATGGATGGAAACCGCTGGGCAAGCCCCACGCCATAACCGAAACGGCCGGCAACGTCATTCACAAGATTGACGGGCAGCCCGCGGTGCAGCTATACGAGGAATACCTCGCCTATGATTTTCAGCGTATCAAGAAGGAAATTAAAAATTTATCGGAACTCTATCCGATCGGCATACGCATCCCCGGGCAGAATGAATATTTGTTGCGCAGCATCCTGTCTATAGAAGAGGACGGCTCCCTGGTCTGCCATGGAAACATACCCGCGGGGAGCACTACCCGGCTTATGATATCCACCAAAGAAACATGCCTGGAGGCAACGCGCGAGGCCGCGAACGAGGCAAAAGCCAACCTGAACACCCGGTCGCTAAAATTCCATAAAGAGAAAACGTCTAAGCTTGTGATAGTGTTCAGCTCTTTCTCCCGCGCCCTGTCTCTGGGGAAAGATATCCAGACCGAGTGGAAAATCATCGCCGATGCCTTTGAACCCGGAACCGACATAATCGGCATCAGCACCTTCGGCGAACTCGCGCCGCTGGCAACAACGAGTTATCATGGACAAACGTATTTTCAAAACCAAATACTCTCTATTCTAATCCTCGAGGGATAAATGTCTGATCTTCAATTGTTGATGAACGCTGTCGGGATATTGGCCATCGCGGGATCGGTCGTATTGGGCATTTTGGTTTTTCTTAAAATAAAAGAAGCCAAACAACTGCAGATCTCAGTCGAAAATCTGAACCATACTCTCAGCGAAATGGACGAACAGGCAAAACTGGTGGTACGAACCGATATTGAGCTTAATAAGGCCCAGGAGGAACTGGATAAAAAGATCACCGGACTTTACGCGCTGCAGACGCTCTCCCGGGCGATAAGCTCCACGCTGGATGAATCTCAAATATTCGGCAAGATCGAACCGTCTTTGCTGATAAATCTCGGATTTGAGAAGGCAATGGCGCTGGCCTGGGATGACGCCCTGCGCACGTTCCATGTCAGCATGACTGTAGGATTCTCGGATGAAGATACGGCGCCCATCCAGTCTCTCTTGGAATCAGACAAAGAACATTTTGTGGATCTTATATTAGAAGATCAATCGCTTTCATCCATATCCGCGTCGCTTGACCAGGCGTTCAGGCGCAAGATATGCGCTCTATTAAAAGTAACGTCATTTGTAATATCCCCGTTTTTGCCGAAGGAGGGGAAAAAGGGCCTCTTGTTCGCCGGTTCTGACGCTCCCGATACTGTCATTAATGAAGGCGACGCGGAGCTTATAAAGATATTAGCGACCCAGATCGGCCAAACCCTGGAAAACGCGCGATTGTTCGAGAAAACATGGCAGGCGCATCAAGAACTCGAAAACAGGGTCGAGAAACGCACCAAAGAGTTGTCGCACGCTCTTGACGAAGTCAAAAGGCTCAGCCAACGCAAAAACGATTTCGTTTCCAATGTCTCCCATGAATTGCGCACTCCGCTGACATCAATAAAAGGATACGCCTCTATCCTGCTCTCGAACAAGCTGGGCGTGATCCCGGAAGAAGCCCACAAGCGCCTTGAAAAAATAAACAAACACTCTGACGAACTCGTGCAATTCGTCAACGAGCTTCTCGATATAGCGCGCATCGAATCGGGCCGGATGGCGCTAAAGATCGCGCCGTTCAATCTTAAAAATATCATCGACGACGTAAAAGACATCCTCCTGGTGCAGATGGCGCAAAAACAGATCACATTCACCGCGGTGCTCCCCGACAATCTGCCGGAGGTTACAGCGGACTATAACCAGATCAAGCGCGTATTCATCAACCTTGTCAATAACGCATTCAAATATACGCCTTCCGGAGGGAAGATCACTGCCAGGGTGCAAAACACGGACGCGGGCATCCAGGTAGACATAGTTGACACCGGCTGCGGCATTCCTGAAGATGATATCGACAAATTATTCACCGAATTCTACCGCGTCGATACCCCTATCAATCAGGACGTCAAAGGAACGGGCTTGGGGCTGGCAATGGTCAAACATATCGTCGAAGCGCACAAAGGGAAGGTCTCTGTTAAAAGCAAGGTCGGATCCGGGACAACATTCAGCTTCACCCTGCCCAAATCAATTTAATATTCAAAGGAGCGAGCCGTGGCTATTAAGATTCTTGTTGTTGACGACGAGCCGGATATCCGGGATGTCCTGCGGATAACTCTGGAGGATGAGAAATACGAGGTTTACGAAGCCGAGAACGGCGCAGAAGCATTGGCTTTTATTCAAAAGAAATTGCCGGATCTGGTCTTGTGCGACTACAAAATGCCGCGCATGGATGGAAGGGAATTCTGCCGGCTCATCAAGAAAGACATCCTTCTGCGGCATTTGCCGGTCATTATGGTCACAGGAAAAGGAGAAATAACCGATAAGGTCGACGGCATTGAGGCGGGCGCCGATGATTATATTGTGAAGCCGTTCGAACCTAAAGAACTGATCGCTCATATCCGGATGCTTTTGCGCAGGTCGGGCATAGATCTTGAGGCAAACCCCCTGACCAGGCTTCCAGGGAACGTCTCTATCCTTGATGAATTATCGCGTAAAATAGACTCGCAAAAACTATTTGCCGTATGCTATGTGGACCTCGATAAGTTTAAAGCGTATAACGATACGTACGGATTCGAGCACGGGGATAACGTCATAAAAGAAACTGCCCGTATATTGCTGCGCGCCGCGCAGCAACACGGGGAACCCGACGATTTTGTCGGCCACGTAGGCGGAGACGATTTTGTCGTCATCTGCTCCCTGCCCACGGTTGACAAACTTTGCAACAATATCATAGAACAATTCGACACTACTATGCCTTCATTCTACAATGACACTGACCGCAAGAACGGTTATATCGTAGCCCATGACAGGCAGGGCACACAACGCCAGTTCCCGCTCCTTTCGGTATCGATCGGCGTTGTTACTAATGAATTCCGCAAGATAGAGCACGTCGCCCAGGTAGGCGAGATCGGCGCGGAGCTTAAGGCGTACGCCAAAAGCCTGGCCAAAAGCAATTATGTAATGGACAAACGCAAAATCGAAGGCCCGGAACCGTCTTCCTAAAAGGCTTGATTTTCCACCCCAAATACTATATACTTAGTAGAAATCGACTGCCCTCTAGTGCAATGGTAGCACGACTGGCTCTGGACCAGTTAATCATGGTTCGAATCCATGGGGGGCAACCACACTCAACGCATGCGCACGAACAATTCCTATCTCAATGGAAACTCCAAAACCAGCTACTAATTTCATCAGGGATATTATAGACGCGGACAAAGCGGCCGGCAAGAATGGCGGCAAGGTTCACACGCGCTTCCCTCCTGAACCTAACGGATATTTACACATCGGGCACGCCAAAAGCATCTGCCTGAATTTCGGTATCGCCCGCGATTACAACGGCCTGTGCAACCTGCGGTTCGATGACACTAATCCGGAAACCGAAGAAGTGGAATATGTCAATTCGATCATGGAAAA
>JBAYMQ010000061.1:0-6164 GCA_041663465.1 Candidatus Omnitrophota bacterium
ACAAATTCAGAAGGAAGGCGCAACACTTCCGACACCGAGTCGACAAGCATGCCGACCGTATTATCGCCTACCTCAACAACGATAATACGCGTATTCTCCCCGCGCGCATTAGCCTTTATGCCGATACGCTTCGCCAGGTCTATAACCGCCAGGACCTGGCCGCGCAGATTGACGACGCCTTCTATAAAATCCGGGGCTTTGGGCAAATAAGTGATCTGGACGAGACGCACGATCTCCCGGACCTGACTTATATCAACGCCAAACTCCTCTTTTCCAAGAGTAAACACAACGAGCTGATATTCTTTTTGTTTTTCAGCAGCCATTGGCGCCCCTCCTTTATTTTACATTTAACGCGTCAAAAACCTTATACAAGGATTCCGTTGTGGGGAACAACAGGAACAACCCGTTCATGCGCAAACCCTTGATGGTAATATCTGTCTTGATATACAGCGCCTCATCCGACTCTTCAGCGATCTGTATAAAAATAAAATCCAGGATCGCGCCGATCATATCTATGGCCATTGAAGGGGTCGATATATTAATGGTGAACTTCGCCATATCCGCCATCGCCGACACATAGGAACCGCCCAATATATTGCATACTTCCTTGAGCGCGGATTTGAACAGTTCATCCGAAAAATCCATTGATTCTTTGGGCTGCGACAGCAATATCGAAGCCAGGAACTTCGCGTCATCGGGAGGCAGCAGGAAGAAAATGCGCCCTCTGACATCGCCCAGAACCGCCATATCCAGGATAAAAAACATCTCATCCATCTTGGACAATACATTACCAAGGTTCTCAAGCGGCACCATGGTAACCTGCGGAACAGCTATTTCGACTTTGGTCGAGAGCATATCCGCCAGCGCCGTTGCCGCAGTCGCCGATCCAATAGTCCCCATTTCCTTCAGGACATCCAACTGATTATAGGACAATTGTTCTGCCATTATTTACTTTACTCCTCTGGTTACTTGCGCGCCCCGATCTCATTCAGATTTATGTGCCGCATGATCGCCTGCGAGATGTCCGAGATAGGAAGAACTTCGTCCACGACCCCTTCTTTAAACACAGCCCGCGGCATGCCCCAAACAACAGACGACTTCTCATCCTGGATAATTATCTTACCGCCTGCCTCTTTTATTTTCCTGGCGCCGTCAGCGCCGTCTTTACCCATGCCCGTAAGAATGATCCCCATGCAATCCCTGCCGAACACTTCAGCCGCGGAACACATCGTAACATCTATGGATGGCCGCACAAAATTCACGAGCGGATCCTGATTCAGGTGTATCCGCACGCCGTCGGAACCCCGGTTAAGTGTCAGGTGATACCCGGCGGGCGCGACATAGATCTTGCCCCCCGTCAATTCATCGCCTTCTTCGGCTTCTTTCGCCCTCATGCCCGATTGCCATGATATGCGCTCAGCGAAACTCATCGTAAAACCCTTGGGCATATGCTGCACAATAAGAAAACACGCGTCCAGGTTTTCGTTCAAGCCCTGCATTATCTCCATGATCGCCTTGGGGCCGCCGGTAGACGCCCCGATCACGACCAAATTGCTTATCGCCACCTTCGAAGGCAGCACTTCAGCCATCCCCGCCCCGGACGCCGAAGCTGAATATTCATCTAAATTTACGCCCGCCGCGAGTTTTATCTTGGTGAGGATCTCATCTCTAAGCTTATCCAACCCCAGGGAGATCTCACCCGACGGTTTTGCTATAAAATCTACGGCCCCGAGTTCCAACGCCCGCATGGTAGCGCTGGCGCCGCTGCGGGAGTACGCCGAAAACATAATGATCCGGGTCGGACAAGTCTTCATGACCTTACCCAAGACATCGATACCATCTACCACAGGGAGGTTGATATCAAGGGTAACGACATCGGGTTTAAGGCTGCCGATCTTATTAAGGGCGTCCTGGCCGTCTTTCGCTTTACCAACCACTTCCAGATCAGGATCGCTGTCGATAATATCGGAGATGATCTTGCGCATGAGGAACGAATCATCCACAACCAGGACACTGATCTTTCTATCCATTTATACTACTTTCTCGCCCCAAGAAACGGTTTTTACCAAAACCTTCCCGCTTTCAGTATCGAGTTCGATCGTCCGGCCGAACGTGCCGCCCACTTCTTCGGCAAGGATCTTTAAATTCAATTCTTTGAAGATCGCGTGAGCCATTTCAATATTCTTCTGCCCGACATTCAGGGCGCTGTCCGCGTTGATAAAACTGAACATATGCGCCCCGCCGAACATCTTAACCTCCAGCCGGGAACGGAAACACCCTCTTTTCTCAAGTTCCTCCAGCGCCAGACGGATGCCGGAATTCACAAACCGGCTCGGATTACTCTTGATCTTGGATTTCTCGATATCCGGCAACATCGGATGCACCATAGCGCCTATATGTTTAATAGGGTCGAAAATAGTAATACCAAGACACGACCCAAGCCCCCGGGTAATAAGCCTTTCGGGGATCTGCGCCATCTCCAATTTGCCCATCTGAACTTCGATTAGAGTGCTCTCCATGACTTATATACCTTATCCCCCTAAAGCGCGTTTCACGGCCTCTATAACACGGGACGGCTGGAACGGTTTGGTAACAAAGTCCTTCGCCCCCGCCTGGATCGCCTCTACCACCAGCGAATGCTGCCCCATCGCGGATACCATAATGATCTTGGCCTGAGCGTCGACCTTCATGATCTCTTTTACCGCGCCGATCCCATCGATCTCCTCGATCTTGGGCATGACGATATCCATGGTGACAAGATCCGGCTTCAACTGCTGATACTTATCAATAGCGTCTTTACCATTTTCCGCTTCGCCGCAAACCTCGATACCCTCTTTCTTCAGGATGTCTGAGAGCATCCTGCGCATGAAAAGCGCATCGTCCACCACTAACACTCGTGCCATTGGTACCTCCCTGTTAAGATCATTGATAATAAAACTGCACCCCTGGGGGCGTTAAACTTTTCTGTATATCTTGGAATTCAAATCAATCGATTCGAACTTGTCCTTCTCCCAGATCGTCTCAACCTTCGCGACGACCAGATACCCCGTGCTATTCAGCGCCGCGTGAAACTTCTGAAAAATATGATCCTGCTGCGCCCGGTTAAAATAGATCAATACATTCCTGCAAAAAACCACATCCATGTGCCGGAACGGTTCATCGGTAATAAGGTTGCTTTTTTCGAATTTAACGAACCGCCTGACATTATCGTTAACACGGTACTCCTTATTATAATCGAGAGTGAAATATTTATCAAGCAGCTTCTTGTCCATTTCGCGGAAGTCGCGTTCCTCATATACTCCCGCTTCCGCCCTGTCCAGGGCTTCCTGATCGATATCGGTGGCGATAATCCTGAACCCGGAGCAATTATCGCCCATTGCCTCCATGAACAGGATAGCCAGCGAGTATGGTTCCTGGCCGGACGCGCACGCCGCGGACCAGACGCGGATACAATTGCGCTCGCCCCCATCCTTGCGCTTGATCAGTTCGGGGACAACTAATTTCTGAAATTTATCAAATACGTCTTTATCGCGGAAAAAGTGGGTCACATTGATGGACAATGTCTCCAGGAAAAGTTTAAACTCTTCCGGGGCCTTTTTCATGTGCGATATGTAAGCGGCCGCGTTTTCGCATCCGGTATCCTGCATCCGGCTGCGCAAATGCCTGTTTAAAAAGCTCTGGCGGTAATACGCGAGGTCTATCCCGAACTGCTGATTAACATACGGGATCACTTTCGCCAGGTCGCTCTCATCGCCGTACAGCTTCGTCCTGATTCCGGGCTGCTTATTATCCAAAGAGTTATCCATTGCCCCCGATCCGCGCGAAACCCTTAATGCTGCGGGTTACGGCTGACCTTTGTAATAGCCATCGTCAATTCTTTCACAACATCCGCTTTAAACTGGGCTTCCTGTTCGCTCAACTTCGTATACAGGCGGCCGCGGTTGGTGATGACGTATTTCGTCGGCAAACGGTTAAGCGCCATTACCATAATATCATATTTGCATTTCTGGCATTTGCAGATATCATCGCGCTCAGACAACAGAATCTCCAACTCGTCCTGGACAACATCTTCCATGTAATTCTGTATTTTCATATTATGCCTCCTGACTAGTTCCGGTCCTCAAAAACGATCTTAACCTGCGCGCCATCCGGGACGTTAGTGGTAAAACCCGCGGGCTCGTCGTCGACAAAAAATCTCATTCGCTTGCCCAGGACCTTGGTCGCATCCACATCGATATATTTGAATATCTCCGACAACAGGACCTGGTGCTGTTTTGAATAATACAGGGTAATATCCGCTCCGTCAATAAGAAATTCATCCTTATTGACTTCCCGGCCGTTCATAAAGATCTGGACTTTCTGGATACACATATCGATACACTTGCCGTTGACCGTGACATTGATCCGGTCAATGCCCTCCGGGATATCCGCCACGTCTTTAATGCGGTAAAACGTCGGTTGCTGCGGCGAGAAGTCGATCACGTCGCCATACACGACCGGCGCGTCCAGATCAACGGTCCGGGTATTCAGTTTCAGGGTATAATTGCGCTGAGGCAATACCCGCGGAGTCTGGTTTATGTTCACCAGGATCTGCCGCTCGGAAAGGTCATCAATAGAAATGTTTTGCTGCTCAAACAGCCGGCGTATGGTCAAAGGCTCAAGAGCGATATGCGCCCGGTCAACGATCGGGGTTTCAAGCGCGACCCGCGCGCCGTTCATTACCACAGCGGGCTCCACGCATACCACGTTATTATTAAAGATAACGCGCACCGGGCTGATCTTGACGACATCGGATACTTTCGCGGCCGCGTCGCTTCCGTCAACCGCCTCGACCAACTCAATGCTGTCGCCGTCCGCGATAGGCGCGGTCAGGGACCCGGCCGGCACGCCGTTGATCATGACCTTAGCGGGAACGCCCATCGTCCCTTTTATCGTCTTAAACTCACCTCCGACCTCGACGCTCAACGCGAGGCCCGTACGCGGATACAGCTTCATGCGGCGAATGATCCCGGAAAGGCTCAACGCGCCGATAACATCTTTCTTCTGGGACAGATCCAGCATTTTAATATTAATTCCGTTGACCGTAACATTTATAAACTGCAGCCCCTGCCCCGCGCCGGTCATATACGCGATACCTACAGGCGTGACCGCTTCGGGGCCGGCAAGTTTTCCGGTCGTATCGTGTAATCCTTTGATAGCCTTCGGCAGCCGTATGCCGACTTTCTGCGCCGGCAGCCCGCATTGTCCCGCGAGCTCTTCTAAAAGTCCGGGAGTCAGGGAGCCCCCGCCGACCGCGACGATCGCCTGCGGAGTGCCGCCGTTAAGCTCAAGCGCCGTCACGGAGATAGATGCCGCCAGCTTGCGAACCGCAGGGCGGATCAATTCGCGTACGCGCGCGGATTTCACGGTATGGCTGCGATCCCAGATATCCTTATAAGATATTTCTTCCAGGCGATCGACGGACCGTTTGATATATTCACCGACTTCGAAATCTACGACCAGGTTCCCGCAGATGCATTCCGTGATCTCATCGCCCGCTTCCGGGACCATCCCGTAGGCAAACACAACGCCGTCTTTCGATAACGCGAGATCCGTTGTGCCGGCGCCTATATCCACCAAAACGATATTGAGCCTGCGCATCTCAAGCGGCACGATCGCGTTCATCGCCGCGATAGGCTCAAGGGTGATATTCATCGGCTCCAGACCGGATTTCTTCAGAACCGCGAATATACTATCCAGCACGACACGCGGTAAGAATGTCGCTATGACTTCCACGCTTACGCGCCGGGCGCTATGGCCGACCAGATCCTGCAGCCGGTCCCCGTCAAGCTCGTAATAGACCGGGCTGTACCCCACGCAATAGAAATCCGTCAATCCCTTGCCGGCATCCGACATGATCGCCGCGATCGCCTCAAGCTCCAGGGACCGCACCATATCGGCGGTGATCTCTTCGACCGTATCGGTCTCGTGTTCCACGCGCATTTTATGGGTAAGCAGATTCCTGCCCGCCACGGCGACGCCCGCGGCTCCGAACGTCCGGCGCAATCTTTTTTCAAGCGCGGTTTTTATCTTTATTACATTCCGCGCGACTGCTTCGATAGAATGCACCTGCCCGTCAAGCATGGGACGCGAGGTATGCTCTTTCATCTCGACGTCGACAACAT
>JBAYMQ010000062.1:0-6144 GCA_041663465.1 Candidatus Omnitrophota bacterium
CTTTTTATAACGTTTATCTTTCGGATTGACCGCGACCGCGGTGTCTCCGAGCATTGTTTCAGGCCGGGTCGTGGCTACGGTAATAAACGCGCCGGGATCGTCTTTATAAGGATATTTGAGGTAGTAGAGGTTGCCTTTAACGTCGTGATGCGGGGCTTCTTCGTCGGAAAGCGCGGTCTGGCAGCGCGGGCACCAGTTGATTATGCGGTGCCCCTGGTAGATGAGGCCTTTTTCGAACAACCGGACAAAAACTTCTTTTACGGATTCCGAATATTCGTCATCCATGGTGAAACGAGTGCGGTCCCAGTCGCAGGACGCTCCGAGTTTTTTGAGCTGCCGGATAATGGTCGAGCCGTACTCTTCTTTCCACTTCCATACTTCGTCAACGAATTTTTCGCGTCCGACATCCTGGCGTTTCTTATTTTCCTTGGCGAGTTTGCGCTCGACGACGTTCTGCGTCGCGATCCCGGCATGGTCGGTGCCGGGCATCCAGAGCGCGACGCCGCCTTTCATCCTGTTATAACGGATCAGGATGTCCTGGATGGTATTATTCAAAGCGTGGCCCATATGCAGGATCCCGGTCACGTTTGGCGGCGGAATAACTATCGTGTAGGATTTTTTGCCGGGGATTGGTTTGGCGGCGAAAAGCTTATTTTCTTCCCATTCCTTATACCATTTGTCTTCGGTTTCCTGGGGATTATAGCGGCTCGGCAATTCTATCATTACCTGATTTTATCCTTAAGAAGTTTATATTCAATACTGTCGATGAGAGCTTGCCAGGAGGCTTCAATGATATTCTCGGAAACGCCCGTGGTGCTCCATGAATCATGGCCATCCTGCGATTGGATAAGAACGCGCACGCGCGCCGCGGTGCCGGACTTTTCATCAAGCACCCGTACCTTGTAATCGGATAGTTCCATTTCGTTCAACACCGGGTAATAATGCAAAAGCGCCTTTCTGAGCGCGCTGTCTAAGGCATTGACCGGACCGTCCCCGTCGGCGGCAGTATGTTCGAGCTGGTTGTTGATCCGTATTTTGATGATAGCTTCGGTTGTGACTTTTTTGTTCCGCTCTTTATTCACCACAACCCTGAAATTTTCGAGCTTAAAATATTCCTTTACGTCGCTCAACGCTTTTTTAAGCACTAACTCGAATGACGCTTCGGCGGCTTCGAAATGATACCCGTTGGATTCCATTTTTTGCAGGAGCTCGTGCGCTTTCAGCGTTTTGGGGTCGTTCTTTGTCAGATCCATATCGAGGGATTTAGCCAGCGTCATGATCCCGCTTTTACCTCCGAGCTCGGAAATAAGGAAGCGCCTGCGGTTGCCCACGAGCTCGGGATCCACGTGTTCATACGATTGGGTATTTTTTACCACCGCGTTAATGTGGACGCCGGCTTTATGGGCGAATGCCGAATCGCCGATGTAGGGCTGATTGGGAACATGGCGCATATTGCTGATCTCGCTGACAAAGAAAGAAAGTTCAGTTAACCTTCGCAGGCCGCTATCGGAAATGCAATTGACGCGCATTTTTGTTTTTAAATTCGCTATTATCGGAATAAGGTCGGCATTTCCGCATCGTTCGCCATACCCGTTGATGGTTCCCTGGACCATGGTCGCGCCCGCCTCCACGGCGGCAAGTGAATTAGCTACGGCTAATCCCGCGTCATTATGGCAATGTATGCCGATGGGAGCCTGGAGTTTCGGTTTTATCAGGCGGACAATGCGCGCTATCTCAGAAAATAAAGCCCCGCCGTTGGTGTCGCATAAAATCAGATACGCAGCCCCAGCCCGCTGCGCCTCGATCAGCGTCTTCAACGCGTACTCGGGATCATCTTTGTAGCCGTCGAAAAAGTGTTCGGCGTCATAGAAAACCTTCCTGTTGTTGCTTACAAGGAAATGAACGCTGTCAAAGATCATCTTCAGGTTTTCCTGTTGAGTCGTTTTCAGCACATCTTTTACATGGAGGAGCCAGGTTTTACCGAAAATGGTGATGATCTTTGCTTTTGAATCCAGTAATTCCTGAAGATTTTTGTCTTTTGCCGCCGGAATACCGGCCCGCCGCGTAGATCCGAACGCCGCCATGACGCTGTTTTGCATTTTTTTCTTGGACATCTTGGCGAAGAACTGCGCGTCTTTCGGGTTAGAGGGCCATCCTCCCTCGATATACGGGATGCCCAGGTCGTCGAGTTTTTCGGCAATGCGGATCTTGTCCTGGATAGAATACGCGATGCCTTCACCCTGGCTCCCGTCCCGCAGCGTTGTATCGTAGATCATGACGTTACGCATACGTTCCCTCTTTTTTTATGGATCAACCCAGTCCAAAGTTCTTGTGCAGCGATCTTAGCGCGGTTTCAGCGAATTTCTTTTTGATGATGCACGATATGCTGATATCGGATGTGGAGATCATTTCTATATTGATCTTGCTTTCCGCGAGAGTGTCGAACATTTTCGCGGCTACCCCGGGATTCGATTTCATGCCGATCCCGACAACACCTATCCGCGCGATATCCTCATCAAGGATGACTTCGCCCGCGCCGATTTCAGCGGCTGTTTTTTTTGTCAGCTTCATCGCTTTATGCGCGTTGGCTTTGGCAATGGTAAATGATATATCGGTTTTGCGCGTGTGGCTCACGTTTTGGACTATCATATCAACGCTGACGCCGCCATGCGACAGGTCCTTGAAGAGCCGCGCCGCGCCGCCCGGCTTATCGGGCACGTCGCATACAGTGATTTTAGCTTCGCTTCTGTTCAATGTAACGCCAGTGATCAATGCGTCTTCCATCCTCGGGACCTCCTTGAGTATCATAGTTCCTGTATTTTCTGATAATGATGAACGTACATGCAGCGGCATATTGAATTTCTTCGCTACTTCGATAGATCTGGGCTGCATGACCTGCGCGCCGAGCGACGCCATTTCGAGCATCTCATCGAAGGTTATTTCTTTGATCTTTTTCGCTTTCGGTTCGATACGGGGGTCTGTCGTATAAATACCGTCGACGTCCGTATATATTTCGCATTCGTCGGCCTCAAGCGATGTCGCGCGAGGTACGGCGGTAAGATCGGATCCGCCCCTGCCTAGAGTTGTTATGTCGTGATTCATTGAAATTCCCTGAAAACCGGCTACAATGACGATTTTTCCCGCCTTAAGCTGTTTGCGGATATTGTTCGCGTTGATCTTGGTGATCCGGGCTTTAGTGAAATTCCCGTCGGTCATAATGCCGACCTGCCCGCCGGTGAAAGAAATAGCTTCCTGCCCTAATTTATGAATGGCCATTGCCAGCAGCGCGACCGAGATCTGCTCTCCGGTAGACAGCAGCATATCCATTTCCCGTTCTGAGGGGGTGCTGGTGATCTGGTTTGCCAGCTCTATGAGTTCGTCCGTTGTGTCTCCAAGAGCGGACACGACAACGACGAGGCTGTACCCCTTCTTTTTGTAGCCGACGACCCTGCGCGCGACATTTTGGATGCGCTCCACATTAGCTACCGAGGATCCGCCGAATTTCTGCACTATCAGCTTGCTCATTGGTGTTTACTCCGTTTAATATGAGGATACTATCTTTCTCTGCGATACTCAACCCCGACCCTGTACTTATTTTTGTTTATTTCCCTGCAATACGCGATCCGCCCCATGACGCTGGCAGCTTCGCCGTAATCAGCGAACGGGAAGCGTATCAAAAGGCGCACGATCTTTTTTGCGACAGGTTTTAAGCTGAAAAAAGCTATACCGCTCATGTTGATGTCATCCACCAGATAGTCTGTTTCAGACGCTATTGCCGGGGGCTCTATGATCCGGCAGGTCATGTTCTTTTCATTGGGCACTTTTATCCGTTTCCAGCGCCTGCGCGTTTCAGGGCACGATTTTTTTGTCAAGCAGAGCGCATAGACGATTGCCATAGGGGCCGCGATCAGAATGATTATCACGCCGTAGGGCATAAAAAAAACGTTCATCTAATGTGCCTCCTTGATTAAAAAGTCCATTACCTGGGAACCGTCGGCGAAATAAATATCCGAGAGTTTAGCTTCTTTTTCGCTATAGCCCGAGAATCCTTTGCCTACGATATTTTTCCCGAATAAACCGAACAGAACGGTGTCCGCCGTATGCGTTCGCAACGATATCGGCGTCGCGTGGTCGGGCATTACCAACACGCGGTAATTCTCATGGTGTTTGAAGGCCTCCAGTATCTTTCCCACGACCAATTGGTCGAACCGCTCGATCGCCGTGATCTTCTCGCGCAGATCCCCGTTATGGCCGGCTTCGTCAGGCGCTTCAACGTGAACAAAAACAAAATCATGGGTTTCAAGGGATTTTATCGCGGCGTTGGCTTTGCCCTCGTAATCCGTATCGTAATAACCTGTGGCGCCGGGCACGTTAATGACATCTAACCCCAGGATCAATCCCAGCCCCTTGATAAGATCGACCGCGGAGATCACGCTTCCCGACAGGCCGTATTTTTCTTTAAAATCAGGCATCGCGGGTTTTTTCCCTTGTCCCCAGAGCCAGATCATATTCGCGGGATTCTCTTTAAGATCTATGCGCACTTGATTGATCTCCTGCTTATTCAGTATGTCGCCGGACATCCGCATAAGATCAACTATCAAGCGGTTATTTTTACCGCGGGGTAAATTCCTGGTGATATCCTGCCCGAGTATATCATGCGGCGCTTTGCATATGATATTCTCAAGGCCATCGCAAGCGCCGTCTTTGGCCACCATCAAATGCCGGTAACTGATCCCGGGATAAAATCTGAATTTGTCGCTGCCCAGATGTTTATCGACCGCCTTTATAAGGATCTCCGCTTCGTTAGAGCTGATATGCCCGGCGCTGTAATCCTTCATTTTATTGTCTGCTACCGTTACCAGATTGCAGCGGAACGCGACATCATCCGGGCCCAATTGCACGCCCATGTTGGCAGCTTCCAGCGGGCCGCGGCCCGAGTAATATTTCTTCGGATCGCAGCCAAGGATCGACATATTCGCGACGTCCGAGGCGGGCGTCATATTGTCCGGAGTTGTTTTCGCCTGCCCCAGTATGCCGTTGCGCGCGATAAAATCCATGTGCGGCGTCCGCGCTGCCTCTAGCGGCGTCCGTCCTCCGAGCTCTTCCATCGGATAATCAGCCATGCCGTCACCGACCAGGACTATGTATTTCATAGGAAAAAAAGTTTAACCAGCTTTTTAACAAGATCGTTTTTTGATCCGATACAGCCCGATACATTCCCGGGGGTAACGATATACGCCTGATATTTCCCGTTGATAACGGTGTTCGCCACGACGGCGTCCACGTTTGATGACCGCATAAGCCTGTCCGCGGCCTTGAGTAAAGAGTTACGGGTCGTCCGCGGATCGAATTTGAACCCAAGCGCGAAAGAGTTGGGCGCCACTTTTTTTATGCGATCAATAAGTTTAGGCGTTCGAACGAGCTTACACGTCCAGCTTTTAATGCTGGATTTTATCTTCGAATGGGCCATCGTTTCGGGCTTATAATCTGAAACCGCGGCGGAATGAATGATCGCGTCGTATTGCCGCAGGAGTTCGTCTTTGAGCAGTTTCTTGAGGTCGTCAAAGAACTGGAAGCGTATTATCTTTATTCGCGCTCCGGGATCCGGGCTTTCCCCCGGGCCCAGAAGCAGGGTCACTTTCGCGCCGTGTTTCGCGAGAGCCTGCGCGAGCAGCCTGCCTGTTTCCCCGCTGGCGGTATTGCTTATGACCCTGACCGGATCGAGCGCCACCCACGTCGGCCCAGCCGTGATCAGTATCCTCTTGAATTTCAAAGACATTATTTAGTATCCGATCTCCGCCAGTATAGCTTTTATTTCAGGCTTGACGATTTTGGGTTCTTTAATGGATCTGATCGCCCGGTCCGGGTCTTTAAGCCCGTGGCCGGTAAGAATGCATACGATCCTGTTAGTGCCGGCGCTTGTTTTATTCTTTTTGAAGTATCCATCCGATGCCATTTTTTGCAGCCCCGCTATCGAAGCGCACGACGCGGGCTCGGCGAATACGCCTTCTTTCAAAGCCAATAGTTTATAGGCGTCAAGGATTTGTTCGTCGGATACGCAATCTATCAGCCCTTTTGATTCATCCCTTGCCTCGACCGCTTGCTTCCAGCTCGCAGGATTACCGATCCTTATCGCGGTCGCTA
>JBAYMQ010000063.1:0-6033 GCA_041663465.1 Candidatus Omnitrophota bacterium
ACGCCGCTATCCGCAAGCAAATGGTTCAGAAGCGCCTGTACAAAAAAATGCGCGGCTTGTTGAACGAGCTCGAACAGCCCGCATCGTTCAATATCGATAACGCGGCGGTTATACTTTTGGGTTTCGGCTCGACCCTCGGCGTCCTGCGGGAAGCGGCGGGGGCGCTCGAAAAGAAGAAGGTGGGATTTGTTCATTTGCCGCAAGTCTGGCCGTTCCCATCCAACGAGATGCTGAAGCTTTTGTCGGACGCGCGCATGATAATCAGCGTCGAGAATAATGCCCAGGGCCAGCTGGCTAAACTTTTGCGGCGGGAAACCGGCATAAAGGTCAGCAAATCCATCTTGAAATATGACGGCCGTCCATTCGACGTTGACTCCGTCATTGAGATGATCAAACCGGAATTATAATATGGACCTCACGGATTTCAAATCAAATGATCCTATCGCGTGGTGCCCCGGATGCGGGAATTTCGGGATATTGACCGGATTGAAGCGGGCGTTGGTAAAGCTGGGCAGGGCTCCTAAGGATATACTGTTTGTTTCCGGCATCGGCCAGGCGGCAAAAACGCCGCATTATATCAGAGCTAATTGCTTTAACGGTTTGCACGGCAGGGCGCTTCCCGTAGCGGTAGGCGCCAAGATCGCCAACAAGGCTTTGACGGTCATAGTAACTACAGGAGATGGGGATTGCTATGGCGAAGGGGGCAATCATTTTATCCACAATATCCGCCGCAATCCGGATATTACCGTTATTGTGTTTAACAATCAGGTTTACGGCCTCACTAAGGGGCAGGCATCGCCAACCACGGACGCGGGCACGGCGACCAAGGTGCAGCCCGGCGGGGTTATACTGGAGCGTTTATCCCCGCTGTCTTTGGCATTGGCGGCAGGGGCAGGTTTTGTCGCGCGGGCATTTTCGCAGGAAACCGGACATTTAGCGGATATTATACTGGCCGGGATCAATTATAAAGGGTTCGCTTTGATAGATGTGCTTCAGCCGTGTGTAACTTTTAACAAAATAAATACATATGAATGGTATTCCAAGCGCGTTTACAAGCTTGACGACGCATATAACGCTTCTGATCTTGCCTCCGCGTTCCAAAAATCTCTTGAATGGGGAGATCGTATTCCCATCGGCATCCTGTATAATGTCCTTAAACAAACCTACGAGCAAAAAGCCAACCTGTAATCCTTAGTTAACAGAATAAAAAGTTATTATACGGAACTTGAAATTATACATTCTTATGGCATACTTTAATTGGTAAATCTTATCGATAAAGCCTGTCTAAGCAATTGGGGCAGGAAAGCCACGGATCGTTAATGCAATTTACTCGTTTTTTTTGCGCAGTTAATAAACTCTTTTAAAATGGGTTTATAGGGTTTTATCTGCGTGCAACGTAAACGAGCGTAATCTTCGATACCGGGTTGCCGAAATAAGATATTTTCCGCGACGCGGTTTTTTAATTTTGGGGTAAATTTTGACAAAAAAGGGGGTAGTATGAGAGGGGTCAGTGTAAAAATACTGTTTGGGGTAGCAGCGGCGCTATTCGGGATGCAGTTCGTAGTTCCGTGCGCGGTTTATGCCGGAGCTGATGGTTATCTTACGCCGGCAGAGTGCCGGGCGATTGACGCAAACGGCGCAAAGCAGTGGTCAAGGGGCGATTATAAAAACGGCGAGCAACTTGTCCAAGTGAGTTCGGGTAATTCTTTCGCCGCGTCACGGTTTGACGACGCCGTTAAAGAGAATATCATTAAGAGTTTTGATTATAGTGATAAAAGTCAGAATATTTACTATAACGATCAACCCATTCCTTCTTCTGAAAGACCTTACGTAAAACAAATGAATGGCGGCTCCACCGTAACCACAACGCCGGCTGTTAAGGCAATCCCTTCGACAGCATGTAAATTGGCGGATACGTACGGCGTTAAAATTAATCCCAAGACTATGGGAGAATTAAATACCGCATTGATCTCGTTGACCAGTCTGACTACAGGCGATTTTAAGAAAACTATAGGGGAGAATAACCACATTGTAACTTTTGCGTGGCAGGATACTGATATAAACAATAAAATTGTATCGCATACCTGCGCTATTTTTTATAGCGGGGATAAAGCTATTTCTGGAAAAATGACCAGGAGCGAGTATATAAAGGTAGCTGGAACCGGCAATTATAAATTAGAAGAAACCTCGGCTGATTTGATTGTTAAGGATGTTAACGGCCAGTTGGTATTAGACGAGGCGCAGGTTAGAAGCATGGGATTGTATTCCGCCGGATAATAATGTCTCCTGACGCCTTAAAGATCGGCGACGTCATCCTGATCGCGGGCCGTAACCCGGCCATCGAAGAATTGCAGATGAAGGCGGGTTACGGTGACAGCAGCCGGTGGACACACGTTCTGGGCTGCTTAGGCGGTTATACCTGCATTGAAGCCAGCATTCCGCGCAGCAGGCTCGTGGATCTGAAGAAAGAGTATCTGGATAAGGGTTACCGGGCGAAGATCATGCGGCGCAGGGGCATGAACGATAGCCGGCGCTATAAAGTCGCGCTCTGGTGGGCGACTATGAACAATCTGCCATACGATACATTGCAGTTCTTCTGGTTCCCGTTGTCAATTCTCTGCGCCAGGATCGGTAAGGCATTGCATCGGGCTTTCAGCAGCAAAAAGCGTTTTTTATGCTCCGAGCTGATCGCCAGCGGTTTCTATAAAGAGGGCGATTACCTGTTCAACAAGCCTGTGGAATTGGTCCTGCCGGCAGATTTCGATGATTCGAGGCTGTTTTCATAATATTGGTTTAAATAAACGCGTAAAAAACACAAGGCCCGGACTACGATCCGGGTCTTGTGTTTTAAGCATTCTGGAGTATAATATACCCGAAGAGCCAGCAAGGAGGCGGTATGCGAATGCATATTATCGCAATGATTTTCTTAGTTTTTTGCTGTCAGGCGGGATGCGCTCCAAAGGAGAAGGCCGCGCTGTCCATCGGTTCCGTAAATATCTCCGCGCGGGAATTCGAGGCGGCTTATCAGAATGGGAAAATGCAATCCGGCCGCGAGTTATCGCGCAAGGAATTCCTCGATCTCTATATCAACCGCACGTTGTTCCTTAAGGAGGCGGAGGTATTGGGCCTTGATAAAGATCCGCTTTTTTTGCAGGGCCTGCAGTTTTTCTGGGAGCAGTCTCTTATGAAGTCGGTTATTGCGCGAAAGATCAATGAATCGACAATGATCATCCGCGTTTCCGACAGGGAGATATTCGATTATTACGAGCGTCATAAGGATAGCGATTTTGCCGGGAAGCAGATCGACGAGGTGAAAACGCAGATCAAATTGTTTTTATTCCAGTTGAAGCAGAGGCTTGAGTTGCAGAATTGGATGGAGAATCTGCGCCGGCGCACCCCGATTTATGCCGATCCCGGAAGATTGGGGCTATTCCCGGATAATAAGGAGGAACAATGAGTTATGCGCGCGCGTATCATAGAAAACAATATCTGATAGATAAAAAATTTCAGCTCGCGTTCATTATGAAATTTTGCTCTGTTGTGGTTATATCCTCTTTGGCTATCGGAGCGCTCATATTCTATGTATCCCGGAATTCTACGACCGTGGCCATTCAGAATACAAGGGTGTTCGTTAAACCGACATCTGATTTTATCCTGCCGCAATTGGTTATTATCTCGATCGCGGTGTCTGTGGTTTTTTCATCGATTTTATTCGTAATGGCGCTCATTTCGACGCACCGGATCGCGGGGCCTTTGTACCGCCTGAGAAAAGAGATCGAAAGTTTTCGCGGCGGCGACCTGACGAACGCGTTCATTATACGCGATAAGGACCAGCTTAAAGGGCTGGCAAAAAGTTTGCGCGATATGGGCTCGGCGCTTCGCCGGAAACACGCTGAATTGAAAAGTAAGACCGATACGCTGCGGTCTTTTCTTAAAGATAGGAATTATTGCGTGGTTTTCGAGGATAAGGAGCGGTTTTCAGCGCTTCTGAAGGATATCGACGATATACTGGCTTATTTTAAGGTGTAAATGAAGAACATTATTGCGGCTATTCCCATTATGTTCTTTCTTTGCGGAGGCGCGTACGCGCAGGGCACAGGCGTACTGATCGCCGAGGGAACGTATCTGAGCGCGTACGCTGACGGTGGAAACGACGCGTACGCCGTACTTGGCAAACTCGATCCGAATTCCCTGATTTATGCGTCGGAAGCCGCGCAGGTAAATTATAATGCCGGCGATATCCTCGCGAAAACGCTGGACGGATTGTATCAGGAAGTGTCGGATATCCTGGATATACACATCAAGGATTTTAAGGGTACGATCCAGGTGGCGCCTGACAGTCAGTCTTTAAGCGATTATTTTAAAATGGCCTATAACATAGATTTCAATGAGCTATCGATCTATTATTTCCAGGAAGACATTATTTACGTGTCATTCGCCGATCTGACCGTGGGCATGCTTGGTCATGAGATCGCGCACGCGATAATATCGCATTTTTTTGTTGTTCCGCCGCCCGCCAAGATACAGGACGTGCTTTGCGGGTATGTGGAGAATGCTTTGCGGAAATAGCGTGTTTCCGGCCCAGGGTAGCCGAATCCCCCCTTTGAATAATAAATACCGTGATTGCGATGAATGATTGGGTGTATAATTCCCGTACTGGAGGAAAATGCCGGCTTTTATAGCGTCTTTTTTATTTGTTGTTCTGGCTGAGATGGGGGATAAGACCCAATTGCTCGCGATGGCATTCGCGTCCAGATATAAATGGTATAAAGTCCTGACCGCGGTATTCATCGCCACGGTTTTGAACCACGCGCTTGCGGCGGCAGCGGGGCAATTTCTCACTACCGTGGTGCCGCTGGATATTATTTCGCTCATCGCCGCGTTGTCATTCATCGGTTTCGGTCTATGGACTATTCGCGGGGATAAACTCGATGGTGAAGACAAAAAAGAATCGCGTTTCGGCCCGATCCTGACGGTAGCGATAGCTTTTTTCCTGGCTGAGATGGGAGATAAGACCCAGCTTGCCACTATCAGCCTGGCGGTAGAGTATCGCAATATGTTTACTGTGCTGATGGGAACGACATTGGGGATGGTCGTTGCCGATAGCGTCGGCATTATTGTCGGTATCGTAATGCGAAAACAGATCCCCGAAAAGACCATTAAATGGATCGCCGCGATCACGTTCATTTTATTCGGATTGCACGGCGTGTATAAAGTCCTGTTCACATAATAAACCTGAGGTTTTTTCTCCATGCAAAAATTGTTATTTATAGGTTTGGGCGGCGCGATCGGTTCAATTTTGAGGTATGTCATATCGGGGATAGATTATAGGGTTTCGGGCGGCGTATTCCCCGTGAGCACTTTCGTGGTGAATCTGTCCGGATCTCTGGTTATAGGTTTTTTGTGGGGAATATTCGAGGCCGTGGCGATCTCGCCTCAGGTACGAATGTTCATTTTTGTAGGCGTATTGGGCGGTTTTACGACATTTTCCACTTTTGCTCTTGAAAATTTCAACTTGATAAGGGATGGGGAGCGCGGCATAGCGTATTTGAATATAATACTATCGAATGTCATAGGCGTAGGTTTAGTGTTCGTGGGGTATGGGATCGCTAAAGCCGTCCTGAATCTTTCCAAATAGGGAGGACAGCATGAAACTGCCTGAAGAGGGGATGTTGTTGAGGATCTTCGTCGGTGAAACCGACCAATATAAAGGTAAAGCTTTGTATGAACAGATCGTGTTAAAGGCAAGAGAGATGAATCTTGCCGGAGCTACCGTGGTAAGGGGCATCATGGGATTCGGAGCTGACAGCCGCCTGCACACGGCCAAATTGCTGCGCCTATCGGAAGATCTGCCCATCGTCATCGAAATCGTCGATTCGGAAGACAAGCTGAAAGGCATCCTGCCGTTCCTTGACGATGTCGTGACGGAAGGGTTGATAACACTGGAAAAAGTAAGGGTTATTAAATACCGGCATAGTTAAATGAATAAGATGCCCGAGCAACAGTCAACAAGACCGGACTTTAATGCGCGGA
>JBAYMQ010000064.1:0-6016 GCA_041663465.1 Candidatus Omnitrophota bacterium
CGGATCAATGCCATTTTATCATTAAATGCGCGGGAAGATAGATATAACGATACCTTCTGCCCCGTGCGCCAGACATCGGAGTCGAATTGCACAGGGCTGCCGCCCCCGAGCCTGCCGTTGGCCGGCTTTGTTATATACGGCATGCGTAAAAGCGGCGGCGCCGCGTCATGAAATCCCCGCACGTGAAACGGATAACATCCATTATGATAGTCATACGCCACAACCTCACCGGTATCCCAAATGGCCACGGATATCCTGTATTCCCCCGGAGACAGAAAAACACGGTCCAATCGCAAAGTAAAACTCCCCCGGCCTGTCTTCAATCCGGAAATACGGTAGCCGTCATGAGCCGTATTGGATCCATAACAATACACCCCGTCTTTTCTAAAAAAAGCGACACCGAAATGCGGATCTTTCACAATATTCTTTACCCGGAACCTCACCTTAACCCGCAAATAACCGCCGGAACGTATTGAATGAACACGAATACCCCACCTATTAGCAAGAAATACATTCTCGATAACAACTTCCCTGGTGCCCCGCCGCGTTCCCCATTCCAACGGATCATCAGCCCACTTTTTGGTGTTTTCAACCAGAACGGCGGATTGCGGAACAGACCCCACATAAAACCGCTCGCTGCCTAATAGCAACCGGTACCTGGCAACAGCGTCTTGCGCGCATCCGAAGGCGATCAGATTACCATGATCAAGCACAGCTACCCGGTCGCACAATCGTTCAATAAACTCCATATGCTGAGCCGTAATTACCAGGGTTTTGCCGTCTCTGCGAAAATCCATGAACCTCTCAAAACATTTGTTTTGGAACAACGTATCTCCCACGGCCAAAACCTCATCCACAACGAGTATATCAAAATCCAGATGGACGACTATAGCGAATCCCAGCCGCAGCCGCATGCCGAGGGAATACGTTCCTAACGGCATGTCGATAAAACCGCCCAACTCCGAGAACTCCACGATCCCATCCAAACGCGCCTCAAGGTCAGCGCGTTTCGCGCCCATGAGCGCGCCGTTTAAAAAGATGTTCTCCCTGCCGGTCAATTCATCCTGGAACCCGACGCCAAGATTGAACAATCCAAGAACTCTGCCGTTCAGGTTGACGCGGCCTTCATCCGGCTCCATGATCTGCGCGATAATATTAAGCAGCGTTGTCTTGCCCGCGCCGTTCCTGCCGATAATACCGACAGTCTCTCCTTTGTTGACGGCAAAGCTGACATCCTTTAACGCCCACAACGCCGGGTCTCGCGCGCCGGAAATGCGCCGTCCCGCGCAATCGAATTTCTTACTAACGCCCCGCAAATCGAGAACGACCGGAGAACCTGGGACCCCGGACGTCTCAGAACGACAAGTGCTCATTAATATACCTTTTATTCGCCCTGTACATAATAAAACCTATCCCTGTAAAAACGGCGGCAAAAAAACAGGCAACAAGCAGGCAAATGCCTATCGCCGCGGTTCCCACGAAAGAAGCGTAACCTTTTAAAAAAGAAACACGGTACAATGTCAGCAAACACACGAACGGATTCAGCATATATATGCGATAACCGTAATCCGGGAGCAATCCTTTTACAAAACTGACGGAATAAAATACCGGCGTCGCGTAGAACAGGAACATAAGCCATATTTCGGTCAAATATTTTATATCACGCCACCTGACATAAAGTACCGCGATA
This sequence comes from Candidatus Omnitrophota bacterium, assembly GCA_041663465.1. GTDB lineage: Bacteria > Omnitrophota > Gorgyraeia > Gygaellales > Profunditerraquicolaceae > JAGOOP01. Next base: position 1,691 of record JBAYMQ010000064.1, read on the forward strand.
ATAACGGACAGCCCGATAGTCATACCTATGTGGAGCGCCAGTATAAGCGGGATCAAAAAAAGATACATGGAAACGCCGTGCAATGCCCAGGCTGAAAAAAAAGCGGCTATAACCAATCCCGGTAGCGCATTAAGGCCGTTCGCAAGAACAACGGATACAGGGATCAAATACTGCGGGACCCTGGATTCTCTAAGCAGCGCCCTGTTATCGTACAGGCAGGTCACGCAAGCGTTTATCGAATCCTGAAAAAAACGCCAGGTAAACAAAGCGCTCACGAGGTAGAGAAAAAAAGGAGCCTCTTCTATCCTGACTTTCAGGCAAATCCCAAAAACAATATAAAAAATAACGGCCATCGCCAGAGGCGTCAGGAACGCCCATAAAAAACCCAAAATCGGGCGCCGATACCTTATCCGTATATCCTTAAGCACCAGTTCACTTAACAGATTGCGCCTGTTGACAAATTCACGCATAATACCACCCATATCAATCGCAACCTTTCTCGCGGCTCTCGTTAACCAAACCTGATCCTAAAATCGCCCACCAGGCAAAAACGACCTCGGGCAGAAAAAACGTAAAATCCAAAAAATTATGGATTAAAAAAACCAGGATGGCCGCAACCAAAGCGGCGATCCGGCTCTTATACAATGGATTTTTAAGATTTATAAAACAAGATCTCAATACAGCCGATACGATCCAGATAAATGAGATCAAACCCATGGTTCCCATTTCTGCCCAGATTTGCAGGTAAGAGTTATGGGAATAACGGCTCATCACCAAATTAAGATTTCCCGGGCCGACTCCGGCGAAAGGATGCGCCCTGATTATTTCAAAAGTCTCCTGCCAATAATTCAATCGCATTACCGTTGAAAACATGGGCAGCGTATGTTCATTCTGCGCCGCGGACCTGGAAATAAAAACAGCCGCCGCTACAATAAACAGGCCTATAAAGTAAATAAAGATCTCTTTCTTTAACCGGCCGCTCATGCGGGAATAAATGATCAACGCGCAGCATAGCGCGAATAACGCTCCAAGGGATTTTGTAAGCAGCAATGCGGCGGATATCGGCAAAATAAACCAGCTTTTTTTACCTATGGCCAGAGGTAAAACCAGGGCTAAATATCCCCCCAAAACATTAGGAGTCGCAAAAGGCAAAAAAACCCTTTTTCGCTGCAAGCACTCTACGACAAAAGGAAGCGCCAGATCGTTATTCAACACATAATTCAACATGCGCGTAAAACCGAAAAAAAACTGATATAGCGCGAAAAAACTAATAACCAACCCGGACAAAATAATAATCCCTATAAGCAGACGCTTGTTTTCTTCCGGCAGAGAGGCGGCTATGAAAAACAAAAGGATCCCCGCGACGTAATTATAAACCTCCGGTAAACTATTCAATTTATTCTGGGAAAATAATACTGAAACAAACAACGCGAGAAAAAACAGGATGACCGGGAATATTACGGCTTTAGGCAAAACGGGTTTTTTATAAAAGACATATGCGCCCAGGAAAATTACCGACGCGATGGAATAAATGGTATTGACGTAAGGAAACGCCAAAGAAGAAATAAACGGGCGGATGAACAGGAATGTTAACAGAATCGGGAACATTGGATTTAAACCCTTCAATCGTTATCCATTTGACAGATCAAGAGAACGCGCCCTGGCTTTGGCTACTTCGCAAAAATATTCTATAGGAGTATCCAAATGCCCGGTCTCCAAATGCGAGTTGGCCGGACACCACATACACAGGTTAATTATGGGGCATTTTCTGCATCTGGAGAGAAACTCTTTATTATCCGACCGCATATCCCTTACCTTAGGAATGAATTTTTTGAACGCATACGCCACACTGCCCTTCTTCAGGTCATATACGCAATCCGGATGGCACAATGATGAACATAGCCTGAAAAAGCCGTCGTAACTAACGGAAAAACTACCCTCACCCGCTCCGCAATGAATAATATGATCGCAATTTATATGGGAATAATCATTATTTATAAGTATATTGCAATTTTTTTTGAGGGCCGAGGAACGTCCGGGATCGGCCTTCTCTATCGCGACAATTTGTTCCGGGGAAAGCCGCTCCAGCATTATCTGACGGTTTTTCGCCTCATCGCCGTCTACCCTTAGATGTAAAAAAGGATCGAATCTAAAGTAATCCTTGGTCCTGGAGCGGCAAAACTCAGCTATTTCCGGTAATTCATCAATGTTGGAACGCAGGGCCATTGCCTTAAAACGCACTTTTATTCCGCCTTCAAGCAACAGCTTCAGGCCGCGCGTAAACGCGTCGAAAGAACCCGCTTTGCGCGTGACGCGTTCATACGTCTTTTTCGTGACACCGTACACCGAAACCTCCATGTCCCTCGGAGGATACTTGCGAAAAAAACCTATATGCTTATCCGTGATCAGGGCCGCGTTCGTAAAAACCGACGTCAAAAGCCCTTTCTTCTTAATATAGAGATAAATATCGAAAAAATCTTCCCTCAAAAGAGGCTCTCCGCCCGTAATAAGGCACCACAACGCCCCTAAACGAACAGATTGGTCGACAATATCCTTTATTTTCGCGAACGGGATCTCCGTTGATCCGGCTTTCGCGTCATCGGCGGGCAGATTGATAAAACAGTGACGGCAGTTATTATTGCAGCGGGCCGTTATTTCCAGATCAAAGGAAACAAGCTGATTGCCTTTTTTTAATTTCTCCCACAAAGGAAATGCGGGAAGGGGCGTGGTATTGGCGAACTTATCCATATAATTGTCTCTTCAAAAAAAAAGCCATTGCTTCATTTTTTGCCTTATAGCGCGCGGTATCATCCGGCCCCCGGCATAAGTTAACGCCCACAAGATATTCCACTTGCTTAAAAAAGCGATCACTCTGCGCTCGGGCCCTGTTCCAAACGATAGTATTCTTCCGCCCCTCTCAACTCTTAACACAAACGCGAGCATATCGGACCGCGAGACGGGAATATCCTGCCGGTATACATTGTCGCCTTTTGTAATATACTTTACCGCGGGCTTCCTCAGAATTCCGACCAGCCTGTGAATGACCAGCCTTTTGTCCGACGGCCTGCTAAAAGCGACCGCTCGGCCTATGCCTATCCCGGAGGCAGGGAGCGAGGAAAGCGTGATAATATCCCCGTCTTGAATGAACGGAGTCATGCTGAAACCCCTGACTAATAATCGCAGATCCGCATTCTTGGCCAGAGCCGAACGTATGACATCAACGCACGCCTCCCCGTCAAGCGCGATTGCGCCGCCGGCCTGAACAAATCGGGATGATTCAGCTCTTGCTTTTAACAACTACCATCTTCCTTTTTAGCAGCTCCTGCATTAATCCCAGGCAATCCTTCTCTATCTTATCCAGGGGCGCGTCAAACTCTTTTGATAAAGCGAGCGCGACATCTTTCATCTTCTTTCCTGAGCTCAATTTAGTCCAGATGCTTTTCCCCGTTTCATTAAGCGAGAAGATCTCATCTTCCAGATCCCCCACTCCCGAGGCGATCGGAATGATAATAAACTCACCCGATACCTCCCTCGCGACCACATTATCCGACGGTTTGCAAATATCATTTAAGCTGATCACTGACTTCATACATACCCCTCCTTTTTAAAGACTCTTTCTCGCGAATTTATTTATCCTTTCTTTCCAATCGGCCACTTCCCACGACTTTTCATGTACTCCGATCAAACCCAGGAACCGCGCCTGTTCGTGGGCGACACGGCACAGATATTCAACCGGAGTATCCACCGTGCCGTATTCCATCCACGACTTTGCCGGGCATTGTTCGCACAAACCCTTGAGAAAACATCTGGCGCAGCGTTTTAGATATTCAGGGTTGGTAGCTTTCATCTTGCGTAATTTAGGAAAAAAAACCTCAAGCGCGTCTTTTAGGCTTCCATTTTTCAGATCATAGACATAATCCGGATGCCTTAACATCATGCACGGCTGGAAAACGCCGTACGCGTCAACACAACCTCCGTGGCCGGAACCGCAGGAAAAAAGATCATCTCCGGGCCCGCGCAGGAACTTCGAGCAAAATTGCCGCATGTCTTTAAGATAAACGTCGCTCCTCCTGTTAAGAGCCCGTAAACCCTCTTCAGGAGAAAGCCTCAGCGCTTCAATAAGTCTGTTCTTCGCCGCGTCGTCGCGCCTGCATCTCAGATCCATAAACAAGGAATATGAAGGCGGTCGTCTATCCAGCCACGGGACATTTGCCGCGGCCCAAGACTCAAACTTTTCCACTTCCTTCTTATTAGGCGGCAAAAGCGCGGACTTAACGATAAAGGGGATCCTGTTCTTCAATAATAAATTTATGCCTTTCCTGGCCG
>JBAYMQ010000065.1:0-5907 GCA_041663465.1 Candidatus Omnitrophota bacterium
GGGCGCCAATGGCTGCTGAAAAACAAAAAGAATATCAGCTCGTTGTGTTTACTCTTGGAAAAGAGGAGTTTGGCGTTGATATAAGTCAGGTCCGGGAGATCGTGCGTCTTGTCCAGATCACTTATTTGCCCAAAGCCCCGGATTTTATAGAAGGCGTCGTCAATCTGCGCGGCCAGGTCCTGGCGGTTATAGACCTGGCTAAGCGTATCGGCATAAAGGCTAATGCGCGCGGGGAGAATACCCGCATAATCGTTGTTGAGGTAGGCGATAATACGGTCGGCATGCTTGTCGACTCGGTGTCGGAAGTGTTGCGCCTTCCTTCTGAATTTGTGGAAGATGTGCCCAGTTTGGTGGATACGGAAGTCCCGGAGCATTATATCCGCGGCGTAGGAAAACTCCAGGACCGGCTGCTGGTCCTGCTGGATCTCAATAAGATATTGACCCCGGAGGAGTTCCAGCACGTTGAGAAGCAATTGAAAGCCACTGCTGTAAAAGGTGCGCCTTCGAAAGAATAAAGATTGAAATAAAAGGGTCTTCGAAATGATCCTTTACAAGCCGCCGGTTACCGTGGCGGTTTGTACTTTATACGCCTATGAGATACTATCCCGCTTTTTTAGATCTTCACGGCAGGCGCTGTTGCGTGGTCGGCGGAGGCATAATCGCGGGCCGCAAAGCCCGGTCTCTCCTTGAAGCCGGCGCCCGGGTAGAGGTTATATCTCCCGACCTGACCAGGGCCCTGGAACTGCTTTCCAAGAAGCGTTTGATCTCCTGCCGAAAAGATATTTACCGAAAGAAGTATATTCGCGGCGCGTTCCTGGTGATCGCGGCTACCGCGGATCCTGCCGTAAACCGGCGCGTGTCCGAGGACGCGGCTGAGTTCGGGCTGCTCTCTAATATCGTCGATAGCCCCGCGCAATCCAATTTCATCGTGCCCGCTGTTTTAAGCAGTAATGGCCTGATCATAGGTATTTCCACCAGCGGAAAAGCCCCGGCGTTAAGTAAAAGGATAAAGCGGGACCTGCGTGAGACCGTATTGAAAAAGTATGTTAAAGCTTTAGGCGCGCTTTCCCGGGAGAGGATGCGGCTCAGAAAGAGCGGCTCCGGATTTGGCAAGCGCAAGGCGATATTGACGCGGATGGCGGACAAGGCGTTAGGGAGGGGGATCCTATGAACGCGTATTATCCTGTCGTATTAGACGGCGCGTTCTTTTTTTCTTTCGCGTGCGGCCTGTTCTACGTGTTGTATTTTATGACGCAGCTCCGGCCCTGGCGCCGGCTGGGATACGCCGCGGCTGTTTTCTCGTTATGCTTGTTGACGTCCGTTCTTATATTGCGCGTCCTTGCGGCCGGGACATTCGCGGTATTCGGGCTGTATGGATCGTTGATCTTTTTTTCCTGGTTGATCGTGGCTGTGTATCTTTTTGTGGCCCGCCGGACGGGGGACAGCGTCAATTCAATTTTTGTCTTCCCGCTGGTGGTCATATTGCTGGGTTTCGCGAAATTCATAAGCAACGCCGTCAGGCCTCTTCCCCCGGCGTTACAAAGCCGCTGGCTGGGCATTCATGTAAGTTTCTGCTTCCTGGGCTATGCCTGTTTTGTTTTTTCGTTCTGTTTTGCCGTCCTTTATCTGTGGCAGGAGCGCGAGCTGAAATCCAGAAAAGTCGACCGGTATTTCTTTCGTCTGCCTTCCGTGGGATTGCTTGATTCTCTAGGTTATAAGACGGTCGCGTTCGGGTTTGTTTTTTTAAGCCTCGGCATTATCAGCGGCTCCGTGTGGGCGCAACGCGCCTGGGGCAGTTTCTGGAGCTGGGATCCCAAAGAAACGTGGTCCCTTATCATGTGGCTGGTATATCTCGCGTATTTGCATGGCAGGCTCACGCGGGGCTGGAAAGGGCGCAAGAGCGCGTATCTGGCAATTATCGGATTTATTATCATGCTTTTCACGTATCTGGGCGTGTCGTTCCTGCTGCCCGGGCTGCATTCGTATTTATAATAAATTTTCGTAAAACAGGTCAATATGCATATAAGAGTGCTTGGGCTTAATCATAAAACGGCGCCTATCGAGATCAGGGAGAAGGTATCTTTTTCTTCGGATAAACTCGACCGCGCGTTACGCGCGCTCAAGGCGAGCGGCGCGGTAAAAGAGAATCTTATCCTGTCCACGTGCAATCGCACGGAATTGTACGCGGTTATCGATGATAGCGCGGCGGCCCGTGACCCTCTGGGTGATTTTCTCGCTGATTTTCACGGCCTGGATCACGCGCAGCTGGCGCAATATCTGTACGAAAAGAACGATAAAGACGCCATAAGCCATTTATTCAAGGTGGTGTCGTCCCTCGATTCCATGATCGTGGGAGAGACGCAGATCTTCGGCCAGGTCAAAGACGCGTATTTTAAGGCGCGCACGCTTAACACGCTGGGTAAAACGCTTGATTCTATTTTCGAAGAAGCGATCCGCGTGGGTAAAAAAGTCAGGACCGAAACTCAGATCGGCAAAGGCGCGGTGTCGACGTCTACCGCGGCGATAGAGCTTGCCCGCAGGATATTCGAAACGCTGGAAGGCAAAACGGTGCTGATCATCGGAGCCGGAAAGATCGGCGAAATGACGGTTAAAAATCTGCATTCGCGCGGCGTGGCCACTGTTCTGGTAGCCAACCGCACGCTGCAGAAAGCTCAGGAATTGGCGCGGGTGTTCGGCGGCAAAGCTGTGTCGTTCGACGACCTCGCGGCGTGCATGCCGCAGGCTGATATTATCATCAGTTCCACGAGCGCGCCGCATTTTGTGATCACCCGGGCCCAGGCGGCGGCGGCTTTAGAGCGGCGCCGCAATGAGCCTCTTTTTTTTATCGACCTCGGCGTTCCCCGGAATATAGATCCTCAGGCCAATTCCATCGATAATGTATATGTGTACAATATAGACGACCTGGCGTCGGTGCGCGACGCCAATATCCGCGACCGGATGGCGGCGGCGGCGGACGCGCGCGCGATCATTGAACGATGCGTGGAAGCCGTCTGCGCGCGGTTCGCGCAGCAGTCAGCCGCGCGCGAGGTGGCGCTGTGAAACGCACGCAAATCACGGTTGGCGCGCGGGGCAGCCTTTTATCTGTTACCCAGACAGAGGGCGTGATCCGGATCCTGCGCAGGAAACATCCCGGCTGCAGCTTCCGGCTGGAGAAGATCACGACGATGGGCGATCGCGGCAAGGCCTGGAATCGCGACGATACGGGAATATTCGTAAAAGAGATAGAAGAAGCTTTGTCGCAAGGCAAGATCGATATCGCGGTGCACAGCGTTAAAGACCTGCCGTCCAGGATACCCGGTGAACTTTTGCTGGCCGCGGTAACGAAACGGGAGGACCCCAGGGATTTTCTGATCGCCCCCAAAAACGCGGGACTGTTTTCGCTGCCCAGGGGCTGTCTTATCGGGACATCGAGCCTGAGGCGCCAGGCGCAGATCCTGCATATCAGGCCTGATGTGCGCGTGGCTGAATTGCGGGGTAATCTGGATACCCGTATCCGTAAATTGCGCGGCGGCATGTACGACGCGATCGTGGTCGCTGCCGCAGGTTTGCGCAGGCTTAAAGTGGCGCGCCGTATAGGTACGCCGATCCCTCCGGAGCTGATGCTTCCGCAAACCGGCCAGGGCGCATTGGGTATAGAGATAAGAAAGAATGACGCGCGGACTGCGCGTCTGGTTGAATGTCTGGACGATCCGCGGACCCGCGCCTGCGTTGACAGCGAACGGGCATTCCTTTTGGAAAGCAAAGCGGGATGCCGCATGCCCGTCGCGGCGTTCGCGACAATCACGGGAGATAGGATGTCGTTGGAAGGTATGGTCATAAGTCTCGACGGCAAAAAAATGATCCGGCTTCACGCAAGTTCCAGTGTCCGGGCCGCCGCAGGCATGGGCAAACGCCTTGCCCGCCAGGTGCTCGCCAACGGCGGCGCGCGGATACTCCGGGAGGTCCGCAATGCGGCATAAAAAAGGAATGGTGTATCTGGTAGGCGCGGGCCCGGGAGATCCGGAACTTATTACGGTCAAGGCGACGCGTCTTTTAAAAACCGCGCAGGCTGTTGTGTACGACCGTTTAGCCAATCCTCGGATATTACAATATATACCTGAAGACGCGGAATTACATTATGTAGGCAAAGCGGCGAGCCGCCACACCCTGACGCAGGACAAGATCAATATGCTTCTGGTCAGGCTCGCGAAAAAAGGCAAGATGGTCGTCCGCCTCAAAGGCGGGGATCCGTTTGTTTTCGGAAGGGGCGGAGAAGAGATCCTCGCGTTAGTTAAATATAAAATCCCGTTCGAGGTTGTTCCCGGGGTGACCAGCGCGGTCGCGGTTCCCGCCTACGCGGGGATCCCTGTGACGCATAGGGGAATGACTTCCGGATTCGCTGTTTTTACCGGGCAGGAAGATCCCGAAAAGGCGGATTCAAGCATAGCGTGGGACAAAATATCCACGGGGATAGGCACGCTGGTATTCCTGATGGGAGTGGAGAATCTGGCGTCTATCGTTAAAACATTAATGAAGTACGGCCGTCCGGAATCGACGCCGTGCTGCCTGATCCAATGGGGGACATTGCCGTATCAGAAGACCGTGGCCGGGACTTTGGCGACGATCATCGACGAAGTCCGCCGGCGCGGCATTACGCCTCCGGCCATCCTGGTCGTAGGTGATGTCGTGTCGCTGCGCAATAAGTTGAACTGGTTCGAGAAACAACCGCTGTTCCATAAGAAGGTCCTGGTAACGCTGCCCGCCGAAGACAACAGCCGGTTATCTGAAACGCTTGCCGGTTACGGCGCGGATTGCACGGCATTGCCGCTTATTTCGATACGCCGGATGGATGATTACAAACAGCTTGACGGGGCGATACGGCGGATCGGGGATTTTCACTGGCTTATATTCACGAGCCAGAACGGCGTCCGGTTTTTTAAAGAACGGCTTGCCGCGTCCCATATGGATATACGCTGCCTGCGGGGCGTCAAGATAGCTTCCATCGGGCCGAAGACAAAAGAAGCGGTAGAGGCTTTGGGGCTGCGCAATGACGTGCAACCGAAGTCATATACGCAGGAAGGGCTTGTGGCGGCGCTAAAGAGCGCCGGCGTGAAAGGCGCGAATATCCTGATCGTGCGCGCCCGGGAAGCCAGGGATGTCCTGCCGGATGGTCTCGCCGCGCTGGGGGCGCGCGTCAAGGTTATCGCGGCATATAGAGCGCAATTACGCGCGGAAAAGGTCAAAGGCGCGGGTTATCTTAACGATTTCGATATGATAACCTTTACCAGTTCTTCGTGCGTTCAGGGTTTTTTTAAGGCGTTTTCGCGGAAACAGATATTCTCGAAAAAAAATAAATTTGAAGTCGCTTCCATCGGCCCGATCACTTCGCAGACCTGCCGGAAATGCGGTCTCAAGGTTTCGGTCGAAGCAAAAAAATTCACGCTTGACGGATTAACAGCGGCGATCCTTAAGACCGTCACTGCGAAGAGCCGGCACGCCGTCATTGCGAGTCAGCACTCCGTCAGTGCGAAGAGCCGGCGCTCCGTCATTGCGAAGAACCGGCGCCTCGTCATTGCGAGGAGCTGACACTTCGTCATTGCGCGAAACCAGCACGCCGTCATTGCGAGGAGCCGAAGGCGACGAAGCAATCTCAAATAAACGTGATTGGCCTCGCCCAGATGGGGGCCAAAGGACGCCAAAATTATGATAAGCATAACCAAACTTTTATGCGATCTGCCGTCGTACGGGGATGAACTGCGCTACCGCGCGAATATGACATCCGCGAACCGCCGGCCTATCGTTGTCTGGAACGTTTCGCGCCGCTGCAATCTGTCCTGTATGCATTGCTATTCGAATTCCGCCAACACCGATTACGACGGCGAGTTGACGACGGATCAGGCCAAGACC
>JBAYMQ010000066.1:0-5905 GCA_041663465.1 Candidatus Omnitrophota bacterium
GCCAGGCAAAAGAGGCTAACGCGGTGATCGTCGGAGGCCAGTTGCTTATTGATAAGGTCGCGGCGGGTTTCCTTGATTTTGATTGCGTTGTCGCGACTCCGGAAATGATGAAGGACCTGAGCAAACTTGGTAAAGTACTCGGTCCCCGCGGCCTTATGCCGAGCCCTAAGACCGGGACCGTAACAAATGACGTCGCCAAGGCGATCACTGACGTAAAAAAAGGGAAAGTTGAATTTCGTGTGGATAAACAAGGCGGGGTGCATCTATCCGTCGGGAAGATATCATTCAGCGAAGATAAACTGTACGATAACGCGTCGTGCGTTATTACGGCGATCACGGAATCCAAACCCGGCACAGTGAAGGGAAAGTTCGTGCAGAGCCTGTTTGTCTCGACCTCGATGAACCCGGGCTTAAAACTAGAGATTTAATTATGAAAAAAATTGGGCTTATAGTAAAGGAAGTGTCCGAGAGCAGGATCAAGGACAGCATAAAACAAAGCGGAAGTTTTCTTATCGTCAAGTACAGCGGTGTGTCATCGCCCGATATGTGTAACCTGCGTATGGCGCTTCGCGCGGTTGACGCCGATATGTTCGTCGTGAGGAATACTATCGCGCGCCGCGCCGTGAAAGAGTTCGGCGGCGAGCAGCTGCTCGCGTTGGTGGAAGGACCGTGCGGTTTCGTGTTCTTTAAAGATGAGCCTGTTGCCGCGTCGAAGGTTTTGTTCGGATTCGCCAAGGAACACGATAAGCTGAAACTTGAAGGCGGGCTGCTCAAGGACAAGGTCTTGAATTCAAAAGATATCGAGACCATGGCCAAACTGCCGTCCAAAGAAATGCTTTACACCAAGCTTGTTTATACCTTGAAGTCTCCGATCACGGGTTTTGTCGGGGTTCTTAAAGGCAATTTGCGTAAATTGGTATTCTGTATGAATGAGATAAAACAGAAAAAGGAAAGTCAACCTAAATAAAAATGAAACTATAGCTATAGGATATAACTATAGACTAATGTCAAGGAGGAGTAGAAATGGCAAACATGGAAGAGATGATTAAAAGTATTGAAGGCATGACCGTTATCGAGCTTGCCGATCTGGTAAAAGCCCTGGAAGAGAAATTCGGGGTAAGCGCGAATATGCCTATGATGGCGGCACCCGCGGCAGGTGGAGCGGCAGCAGCCCCGGCGGCTGAAGAGAAAACCAGCTTTACCGTGGTTCTGACGAGCGCGGGCCCGAACAAGATCGCAGTTATCAAGGAAGTCCGCACGATCACCAGCCTTGGATTAAAGGAAGCAAAGGATCTGGTTGACGGCGCTCCGAAACCGATCAAAGACGGCGCCACCAAGGATGAAGCTGAAGAGATCAAGAAGAAATTGATCGCTGCCGGCGCAACCGTTGAGCTTAAATAACACAGTTCTTTCACGCCTGCCATTTGGCAGTCCTCTCGCGGGCAACGTTGAGGGTTTTTGCCCGCTCAGGTTCTTGTGAAAGATTGTGAAAGATAAAGGCGAATACAGCATGCTTAAAAGAAAAAATTTCGCGAAATTCAAGGAAGTGTATGATCTTCCGAATCTGCTGGATATTCAGACGGAATCTTACCACGAATTCCTTCAGATGGATACTCCCGCGGATAAGCGATTGAACCGCGGTCTTGAAGAGGTCTTTGCGGAAATATTCCCGATTGAAAGCAATGACCGCTCTGTCCGGCTTGAGTATGTCAGCTATACGCTGGGCAAGCCCAAGTACGATATTGCAGAATCCAAGGAGCGCTCAGTATCATACGCGTCGCCTCTTAAGGTCCGTTTTCGTTTGACGACGCCTCATGAGACGAAAGAGCAGGACGCGTATTTCGGCGAAATACCGCTGATGACCGAAACAGGCAGTTTTGTCATTAATGGGGACGAACGCGTCGTGGTCAGCCAGTTGCATCGTTCGCCCGGCATATCGTTCGAGGAAGAGAACCATCCTACAGGTAAAAAAATATTTTACGGCAGGATAATTCCGTACCGCGGAGCATGGCTTGAATTCAAGTATGATCTGACCGAGACGATCCTGGCTTATGTGGACAGGCGCAAGAATTTTCCGGCGACGCAGATATTGAGGATTATGGGTTTTTCCACCGATAACGATATCCTGTCGGCGTTCTCAAAAGATTTTCCGGAGATCCGCAATACCCTGAAAAAAGACAATACCAAGAGTAAAGAAGAAGCGTATATAGATTTTTACCGGAAGATGAGGCCGACCGAGCCGGTGACAAAGGATGCCGCGGAGTCGTTATTCTTCAGGCTGTTTTTTGATCCCGCCCGCTATGATCTGGAGAGGTCAGGCCGGTTTATACTGAATCGCAAGCTCGGTATGAATGTATCGGTCGACAAACGGGTACTGGATACGGAAACCGTTATCAAGGTAATGGAGTATCTGATCCGGCTCAAAGAAGGCGTGGGCAAGATCGACGATATCGACCATCTGGGCAATCGCCGTATAAAAACTGTCGGCGAGTTGGTGCAGAACCAGGTTCGTATCGGTATCAGCCGCGTTGAGCGCTCTATCCGCGAGCGGCTGAGCGTGATCGGGGATATGGTGAATCTTAATATCCATTCTTTGATCAATTCAAAGCTTTTTTCGACCCAGATCCACGATTTCTTCGCGCGGTCTCAGTTGTCGCAATTCATGGATCAAGTCAATCCGCTCGCGGAGATGACCCATAAGCGCCGATTGAGCGCCGTCGGACCCGGCGGCCTGTCGCGTGAACGCGCCGGTTTCGAGGTTCGCGATATTCATCCGTCGCATTACGGCAGGATCTGTCCTATCGAAACACCTGAAGGCCCGAACATCGGTCTCATCGGGTCTCTGTCGACCTACGCGCGCGTGAATCAGCTTGGTTTTATCGAAACGCCGTACAGGAAGGTCGAAAATGGCAGAGTTACCCGTAAGATCGAATATCTTACAGCTGATATAGATGAGGAAAAGACAATAGCGCAGGCTAATATGCCTATTGATTCCGAAGGTAATTTTACCGAAAAAGACGTCGGATGCAGGTACAAGGATGATTTTCCGATCGTACCGCCGAAACAGGTCGAATATATGGATGTTTCGCCCCGGCAGCTCGTATCGGTAGCGGCGTCACTGATACCGTTTTTGGAACATGACGACGCTAACCGCGCGCTTATGGGCTCGAATATGCAGCGTCAGGGCGTGCCTTTGATGATCACCGAGGCTCCCGTTGTCGGTACGGGCATGGAAGCAAAAGTGGCCTATGATACCGGAGCGGTCGTTAAAGCTCTTGAAGCCGGCAAAGTGAACGCGGTTGACGGCGGATCCGTAACTATAGGAAAGCGGACTTATACGCTGATGAAGTTCCAGCGCACTAATGCCGATACCTGCCTTAACCAGAGGCCTATCGTGAAACTTGGCGAGCACGTCGAAAAGGGCCAGGTTATAGCGGACGGCATGTCGACAAAGAGCGGGGAACTCGCGTTAGGTAAGAACCTGTTCGTCGCATTCATGCCGTGGCGCGGGTACAATTTCGAAGACGCGATCCTTATCAGCGAAAAAGTTGTGCGTGAAGATGTGTTTACCTCGATCCATATAAAGGAATTCGAGATTGAATCTATAGAAACCCGCCTCGGTAACGAGGAAATAACACGCGATATTCCCAATGTTTCGGAAGAGACGCTGCGAAATCTCGATACGACAGGTATAGTGCGCATCGGAGCTGAGGTTGCCGCCGGCGATATCCTTGTCGGAAAAGTTACACCGAAAACCGAATCCGAGCTTTCTCCGGAAGAGCGCCTTTTGCGCGCCATATTCGGAGAGAAGGCTTCGGATGTGCGCGATACGTCTTTACGCGTGCCTCCGGGCGTCGAAGGGTTCATCGTGGATGTGCATCTTTTCCAGAGAAAAGAGCGGGGCAGGAAATCCAAAGAAGATAAAGCGAAAGAAATCGCTAAGATCAAAGAGTTGAAAGCTTATTACGCCCAGGAAGTGGAATTTGTCAGGGTTGAGAAGATAAATCGTTTAAGCGACCTTCTCGGTGTAGATAAGTCCAAACTCGAGCGCATGAATCTTGAAAATAACGAGGAAGCGAAGATCCTGTCGACGTCTTTCGACGATCAGATACAGGAGCTGCTCAACGAAGAGACTCAGGAGATCGAGAAGGTCAAGCGCGGCGACGAATTGCCCCCGGGCGTATTAAAGCGCGTAGTGGTTTATATCGCGACCAAACGCAAGTTGTCTGTGGGAGATAAATTGTCCGGCCGCCATGGTAATAAAGGCGTTCTCGCGCGTATCATGCCCGAGGAAGATATGCCGTACATGCCTGACGGCACGCCGGTCGAGATCGTACTGAATCCGCTGGGCGTACCTTCGCGTATGAACATAGGTCAGATCCTTGAGACCCATCTCGGCTGGGCGGCGAGGGCGTTGAATCTTAATATCCAGACGCCCGTATTCGACGGCGCCGCGGAGTCTGAGATCAAACAGATGCTTAGACAGGCGGGCCTGCCGGAAAACGGAAAAGTCCGCTTGCATGACGGCCACACCGGAGAAGAGTTCGACCAGGAAGTCACGGTCGGTATAATATATATGATGAAGCTGATCCATTTGGCTGACGAAAAAATTCACGCCCGCTCAATCGGCCCGTACTCGCTTGTCACGCAGCAACCTCTGGGCGGTAAAGCGCAGTTCGGCGGACAGCGTCTCGGAGAGATGGAAGTTTGGGCGCTTGAGGCTTACGGCGCGGCGTTCACCCTGCAGGAAATGCTCACCGTGAAAAGCGATGACGTTGCCGGTAGGACCCGGATTTATGAGGCTATTGTTAAAGGCGAACAGCGATTAACACACGGCACCCCCGAATCCTTCAACGTTCTGGTAAAAGAACTGCAGGGTTTAGGGCTTGATATCCGCATGGAGAAAACTAAATAATGGCAGAAAATGTGGAGTTCGATAGCGTATCGATCCGTTTAGCGTCACCCCAGATCATTCACGGATGGTCAAAAGGCGAAGTGAAGCGTGCTGAGACTATTAATTACCGTACGCTCAAGCCTGAAAAAGACGGCCTGTTTTGCGAGCGTATTTTTGGTCCGGTTCGGGACTGGGAATGCAATTGCGGGAAATATAAAGGTATTAAGTTCAAGGGTATTACCTGCGACCGTTGCGGGGTTACCATTGACAGGTCCGCGGTGCGCCGGGAACGCATGGGCCATATAGAGTTAGCTGCGCCCTGCACGCATATTTGGTTCTTCAAAGTCGTGCCAAGCAGATTATCGGCTTTGCTGGATATGACGCTGCGGGATCTCGAGCGCGTTATATATTACGAAGAGTATGTTGTGCTCGACCCGGGCCCTACGCCCTTGAAGAAACTCGACCTGCTTAACGAAGAAAAATATCAGGAAGCTATCGCGAAGTACGGCTCGAAATTCAGGGCTAAGATGGGCGCCGAAGCTGTCAGCGAATTGCTCAAAGGTCTTGATCTCGACGCGTTGTGCAAAAAAATGCACAAGGAGCTCGAAAAATCGAAGGATAATCTCGGCAATCGCAAGATATTAAAGACTCTTAAAGCCGTTGAGGATTATCGCAAGTCTGAGAACAAGCCTGAATGGATGATCCTTGAAGTATTGCCGGTTATTCCTCCGGATCTGCGCCCGCTCGTTCCTCTTGACGGCGGGAGGTTCGCGACATCCGATTTAAATGATCTGTACCGCAGGGTTATTAACCGTAATAATCGTCTTAAGAAATTAATGGAGTTGAATGCTCCTGAGATCATCATTCGCAACGAGAAGCGTATGCTTCAGGAAGCGGTCGACGCGTTATTGGATAACGGCAGGCACGGTCGCGCTGTGGTGGGTGCCAATAACAGGCCGCTGAAGTCCCTTGCCGATATGCTTAAGGGTAAACAGGGCCGCTTCAGACAGA
>JBAYMQ010000067.1:0-5874 GCA_041663465.1 Candidatus Omnitrophota bacterium
AAAGAAAATGCCGGATTCAGCATTAGACCCGATCAAGCAATACTCGTCGGAGGAAACCAAGTTCTGGTATAAGTATGAAATCGCGTTAGATGAAATATCGCGGAGGTCTAAATGATGAATATCAACGACTTTGACTTAAAAAAGTTTGAGCGGGAACTATTCAACACAGATGAGGAAATGCTACAGCTTAAAACCCTCGAGGAACGCAAAGCGGATATTAAAAAGTATCACGAAGCGATTCTGTGGGCGGTAGCGTTAAGGGATAAGGTCAAAGCTTATACCAAAGCAGACCCCCCGAATCCCCAGACCCTTAGGTATTATAACTATTCGGTCGAATTTCCCGAATTGCTTCTGTATAAAGGTGTAGCTAATTCAGAGAGATTTCTGGCGCGCTATGAATCCGATAAGGATATACAACGATACGCAAAAGAGGAACTGGCGGCTCTTAAGAAATCAGGCTGGATCGAACGGAACAGATCATTGTTTAATAAACTACGGAAACGGCAGGCTCGTGTAAAAAATAATCCATCAGTACCGAGTGTAACCAAGCACATATCCCCGTTGCAGGCACGTACACAGGGGGAAGTATAGCAACCCATATACAGACACCCTTTGCAGAATGTAATCGAGCCTACGGCGAGTTTTTATAATATGACACTAAAAGAAGTTCCGAGGGCAGAGGCCGAGAAGTTACTATCAGACCAATATACACGACGATGGGAGGATGATTTCCGTCTCCCCTGCTGTAATCTACCGAAGTGCTGGGCGTATCTAACAGGCAAGATGTGGCAGTGTCAAAGTTGCGGAAAGTATTTCAGGTACGAAAAAGATCAGGGTTAAAGCGGAGGGCAACATGTACATTACAGATTGCATTATTTACATCAGAGTTAGCACTCTCGAACAGAAAGACGGCTTCTCCCCCGAAGCACAGCATAATGCAGGAACAGGCTACTGTAAAAACAAGGGCTGGAGCTATATTATCAGACCTGAATTGGGGAAAAGCGCCAATGAAGAAAGCTTAGATAATAGAGAGGTCTTAAAAGATATTCTAGTCTTAGCTGAAGAAAAAAAGTTCAAGTACTTGTACGTTATCGATGCCGATCGACTTTCGAGGAACTTAAATGCATTTATGGCAATCAAACAGGTTCTATTAAAGAATGATATTCTATTGGTTACACAGAGTACCGTTACCGATTTCAAAGACCCTACCCAAACTGTTCAAGCCAACTTAATGGCGGTATTCAGCGAATATGAAAATCTGCTCCGTGGATTACGATTCAGTAGGGGTAAACGGATTGCTTCACGGCAATACGGGCTGTATGTCGGGGGTTACGTACGATATGGCTATAAGGCTGTTAAGAAAAATTTGAACGGGAGATTGCGCTCATTCCGTGAAATAAATGAAGAACAGTATAAAGTATTCCGCCGCGTCCAAAAGCTATGCCTTGATGGATACAGCACCACTAAAATAGCGGTAGCACTAACCAGTGAAGGAATCCTTACACTAACGGGCAAACCTTGGCGTGCCGTAACAATATTGCAATTGTTAAGGGGAGAGTTCTATCTTGGGAAAAAGTCCGAGGACGGCAAAACGTGGCTCATCCCTCCCTTAACTGATAAGACTACCTTTGATTTAGTTCAGAGGCAACTTGATAACAATCGGCGATATAAAAGCGGCCCAAGACCCAAAAACAGGTTATTATTCCGAGGCAAAATCGTTGACCCATCTTCTGGTCGCCTATTTACGGCATCACTTCAGCATCAAAAATATGCATATTACAGGCACCCCGATACTCAAATACCTTACGATCTGGTACCCTATAAGAAAAAGCTAGATATCCCTGCCATACGCGGTGATGAAATGGACGTTAAGGGCTGGGAATGGATTAAGAATTATATTAAAGACCCTGACCGATTGAAGAAAAGTCTATTAGAATACCAAAATAGTGCTTTTGTTCATAAAACAGAGAAAGAACTGGAAATATCGACCACGGAGAAAGAACTAAAACGGATTGAAGTTAGCCTTGATAGAATCCAGAAAGATTTCTATGATAACAGAATATCCAACGGAAAGCGTAATGAATACTCTCAACCATTTATCAATCGAAAGACCTTCTTAGAGGATCAGTTACTGCGCTTAAAAGTCGGGGTACAAGAAAATGCGGTATTTAACCATAAATTAATACTTTTAGAAGAAAAGATTAAGCATATTAGAACTAAGCTCGACACCTACACATTTGAAGAAAAATCAGAGCTCTTAGACCTTCTACAGATACGAATAAACGTTATTTACTCCACAAAAACGGGATTTTCATGCAATGTCACTGGAGTATTTGATAATTATATCGAAGAAAGTCCTTCTATGGATAAATTATCAATTTTTCCTTTCGTAAATCAACGGATTTAGCTTATAATAAAGTCATGATATACGACCGTTTTCAGCAGGAGTCGATCGACTTCATCAATCAGGGTTTCTCGGTTATTGTGTCAGCGCCGACGGGCGCGGGCAAAACAGCGATCGCGGAACATGTTATCCGGCAGGGCCTTGAAAACAAAACAGGCGTCATCTATACCGCGCCCATTAAAGCGCTTTCCAACCAAAAATTCCGGGATTTTCAGGGACAATTCTCGGATTACATCGGTATCCTGACAGGAGACGTTTCCCTGAACCCTGAAGCGCCGGTCCTGATCATGACCACGGAGATCTTCCGCAACAAGATCCTCGATGAACCTAAATCCCTCGATAAATACAACTGGATCATCTACGACGAAATTCATTACATAGACAATCCCGAGCGCGGCACGGTCTGGGAAGAATCTCTTATGTTCCTGCCTAAGCATATGCGCGTCCTCGGGTTATCCGCGACTATTCCCAACATCAGGCAATTCGCCCAATGGATCGAATCTATTCACGGGCATCCGGTCAAGGTCGTCATAGAGGATAAACGCCCCGTCCCGCTGCACTTTTTCTTCCAATGCGGGAACCAGGTCGCCGACAACCTCAACCAGCTCAAACGCATGGCGTATATCAAATCCAACCGGCCCGGGAGGATCATTGATTATGTGCGGGAGCACGAAGGGTTCCCATGCATCTATTTCGTGTTCGGGAGGAAGCGCGCCGAAGACCTCGCCTGTGAAACCAGCGCGTATAGCTTTCTGAAAAACTCCGAGCGGGAGCAGATCGTGGAAATGTTCGAGGATCTGTGCCGGAAATTCAACCTCACCGGCGAAAAAAGCGCCAGCCAGATGCAGCCGTTGATAAGGCAGGGCATAGCGTATCATCACGCCGGGATGCTCCCTACGCTCAAGGAAGTGATCGAAAGATTATTCACCAGCCGCCTGCTCAAAGTCATCTTCACCACCGAGACCTTCGCGCTGTGGATCAACATGCCGAGCAGATCCGTCATCTTCGACGATCTGAGAAAGTTCTACGGTAGATATATCCGGAATCTCAAAACCCGGGACTTCTACCAGATGGCCGGCCGCGCGGGCCGCCGGGGTATAGACACCGAAGGCTTTGTCTACTGCCGGATCAATCCCGCGAGGATCAAGATAGACCAGGTGAAAGAAGTGATCTATAATCAACCCGAGCGCGTCAACAGCCAGTTCAATATATCTTACGCGACCTTGCTGAACCTGTACGAAAAATACGGCGACGGTCTGATAAAGGTTTATCCGCTGACGCTGCATTTTTTCCAAACCAAGAAAAACCAGCAGGCTGAAGCGCTGCGGCTCATTGACGCGAAGCTGCGCCTTTTGAAGAATACGGGGTTCATTGCCGGAGAGTCGCTGTCGGCGAAGGGACAGTTCGGCAAAACAGTCTACGGATACGAGCTCATGCTCTCTGAGTTGTATGCTCAGAATATTTTCGAGCAGCTCGATGAATTCGAATTGGGCATCCTGGCGGTATCGACTATATTCGAACCCAGGAAAAACCAGGAAATCCTGGCGCTTTCAAAAAGCACCCGGAGGATCCGCGCCGCTTGCGAACAAATATTCAAAGGGATCAAAGATAAAGAAATGAAATACAGGATCTATCCGATAAGCAAAATGCCGTATTTCCACCTCTCCCAGGCAATGGAATACTGGCTGCGGGGAACAGATTTCGGGAAACTCGTGCAATACACCGATACCGACGAGGGAGAGATCGTGCGGTATTTCAGAATGGCCATCCAGGTTTTACGCGAAATTCACGATAACCCCGTCGCGTCGCTATTGCTGAAGGGACGCATAAAAGAAACAATCCGGGTTATCAACAGGGACGTGGTTGACGCGGAAAAACAGCTGCGCGAGGGCTAAAAGACGTTTTTTCCTTCCTTGATCTTCAAATAATCCTTAATAACATCGCGGTGATTAAACGCGAATTCTATATTTTTCAGATCGCGCGGATCAATAAGACGGATATCCGCCGCATCATCTCCGGCGCGAAGCGGACCTTTGCCTTTAGCGCTGAACACGGTGCATACCGTGTGGAATCGCGGATCCCGGCGCGGATCGGAATACGTATGAAGCTGCTTTAATCCGGTCACATCCAGATTTGTCTCTTCTTTTGCCTCGCGCGCCGCCGCATCCTCCAGGGACTCTCCGTAATCAACAAATCCTCCGGGAATAGCCCAGCCGAAAGGCGGATTACTTCTTTTTATCAGGACGATCCCGCCCTTAAATTCAATAATCGTATCCACGGTCAAAAAAGGGCTTTTAAGCTTGTATTCGATATAATTAAGATATCCAAGAACGTTCTTTTTGCACGCCGCGTAAGCGCGGGGACCGTTAACACATACAAATATCTTCGCAAGCGAATGCCGGTCCTCATGGAGCAGCCTGAATATTTCCTGTGCAAGTATCTTTGTCGCGGGCAACAACAGAGCGTCGTCCCGGCCGGTATCATCGATACAAAAAGCTATCGAAGCGCGCTTCTCTTTAGCCGCTTTACGCAAAGCCCTGTTATAATACGCCCTGACGGAGGTTTCGCGTTCCCGCGGGACGGCCGCGACAACAACCGCGGCCCGCGCCGACGCGACCGGCCGCCTCGTAACCATAATCGTGGCCTCTTTTATCTTCATATAACCGCCTACTCTCCGATGATCTTGATGAGCACCCGTTTCTTACGCCTGCCGTCGAATTCCCCGTAAAAGATCTGCTCCCACGGCCCAAAATCAAGCTCGCCCCTGGTCACAGCTACGACAACATCCCTTCCCATGAGCGTCCTTTTCAAATGCGCGTCTCCGTTGTCTTCACCGCTCAAATTATGGCTGTACTTTTCTTTACCGTACGGAGCCAGTTTTTCGAGCCACGCGCTAAAATCCTTATGCAACCCGCCTTCATCGTCATTAACAAAAACCGAACTCGTAATGTGCATGGCATTCACCAGACACAGCCCTTCCTGGATGCCGCTTTTCTCAACAGCCTCCTGGACCAGCGAGGTTATATTGATAAATGCCTGCCGCTCTTCCGTATTGAACCAGAGATATTGGGTATGGGATTTCATTTCAATTTTTGCAGAACAAGCTTGTTCTCTTTATTATTAAAACCCACATTAAAACGCTTCAGAAAGGACATGCCAAGCACGCCGTCATACAAAACCGTGGCTTTATCATCAAGGAGAACCGCTGCCTCTACCTGGCTCGCCTCGGCATCCTGGACCATAACGCTGTCCAAAAGCACATATTTGGCTTCCACTTTCCTGCCGTCGGCCACCGTCAGTTGGATCCGGTCAATTTTTTTATTGTCCGGAGTTTCGACCGCCGTTACCAGGCCGAGTTTCTCTCCCATAGAACGCGACAATACCACTACCGACGCGCCTGTATCGACAAGCAATTGCGCAGTCGCTATTCTGTTAAGGCGCGCGCTGGCTATCATATGGCCGCTCTCGAA
>JBAYMQ010000068.1:0-5848 GCA_041663465.1 Candidatus Omnitrophota bacterium
CCGGAGAAGGGTGCACCCCCGCGGCTACAAGGCCGGCTATATGCGCCATGTCAACGAACATGAGCGCCCCGACAGAATCGCAAATATCGCGAAGCCTGCGAAAATCTATCTCCCGTGAATATGCCGACGCCCCCGCCAGTATCATCCGGGGCTTGTTCTTTTTTGCCATATCCGCTAACACATCATAATCTATGCACTCGGTCTTCCTGTCTACGCCATATGGAACCGCCTTATAGAACATGCCTGAAAAATTATGAGGATGGCCGTGCGACAGATGCCCCCCGCACGCCAGATCCATCGCCATATATGTATCTCCCGGCTGAAGCGCCACAAAGAAAACAGCCATGTTCGCCTGGGTGCCGGAATGGGGCTGGACATTCGCGTACTCCGCGCCAAAAAGCGATTTAACGCGCTCGATCGCCAATTCCTCGACCGTATCGACAAATTCGCACCCTCCGTACCACCGGCGGCCGGGATAGCCTTCCGCGTATTTATTCGTCAGCACGGATCCCTGCGCCTCAAGGACCGCGACGGACGTAAAATTTTCCGACGCTATCATCTCGAGATTATCCTGCTGCCGCTCTATTTCATGATGGATCGCCTCATAAATATGAGGGTCAAGACTGCGTAAATGTTTCATTTCGTGCCACACCTGATCCCTTCTTCAATTGTTCGTATTTGCCGCACACGATTCCGGTGCCTGCCGCCTTCGAATTCCGTCGACAACCACGCGGCCAATACCCGTTTTGCCTGCTGTCCGTTGACGAATAAAGATCCGAGCACAAGAACATTACTGTCATTATGCAGCCTGGCAAGCCGCGCCGCTTTTATATTATAGCACAGCGCAGCCCTCACGCGCGGAAGTTTGTTCGCAACAATAGAATTTCCGATACCCGATTTACATACGATTACGGCCCGGGGATACCTGCCCGTAGAAACTTCTTTCGCCGCCGCGTACGCGTACAAAGGATAATCGCACCGCTCCTGCGAGAATGTCCCGACATCCTTAACGCCGAAACCCTTGCGCTGTAAGAACAGTTTCAACTCCTCTTTCAGCGCGAAACCACCGTGATCCGCTCCAACAACGATCTTTTTCATATGATCTGGCTCACCTTTTCAACGGCTTCTTTGATAACCCCGAATGTGCGCTCATAAAACCGCATGTCCCTGCCCATGGGATCGGGGATATTAAGATCATTGCCTTCTACCCTGGCAAATTCCTTTAAAAGAAAAAGACGATTTTTAATAGCCGGGTGCATTTGTAAAACACGATGTTCCTGCGAGCCTTCCATAACAAGGATCAGGTCTGATTTGTTCAACATATCCTTGGTTACCCGCGCGGACCTGTGCTGCGATACGTCTATGCCTTCTGCCGCGAGCAGTTCCTTCGTCTCGTAACTGGCGCCCAACCCGTCAGCCATCATGATCCCGGCGGAAAGGACCTCAACATCCGAGCGCTTGATATCGCGCAGTTTTTTCCGCAGCAATGCCTGGGCCATTACCGACCGGCAGGAATTGCCCGTACAAACAAACAACACGACAATAGTATTGGCGGCTTGAAAAATATCGCGTTTTGCTATCGCGCCTTCGCGCAATACGGCAACGGGCTTGACAGTTACATCAACTACCGTAGACTCCTTCGCCATGGCCGTATCGCCGGCATCAACGGCAAAGTCAACTTTATCGCGTAAATCTTTCAACGCGCCTTCAAAAGAGACCGGCGGAGGATTCCCCGAAATATTCGCCGACGGGCACACGACCGGGACGTCCGCAAGCATAATTATACGCCGGGCTATCGCGTCATCCGGCAATCGTACGCCGATCGTGCCCTGCGTCGCCGCCTTAAAGATCATCGTCAGCGGGCCCGGCCAGAATCTATCCATAAGCTTATAAGCCGCGACAGGGATCTCTTTCACAAAACCTTCAAGCTTATCCTTATCATCGATATGCACGGAATACGGTTTACTGTCAGGCCGCCCTTTCAGCGCAGAAAGTTTAGCGACCGCGGCGGGATTCGAGCCGTCCGCCGCGATACCATAGACCGTTTCAGTCGGAATAATAACGAGCCCGCCGTCTTTTATGATATCGGCTGCCCGAAGCAAAAAGTCCTCATTCGGGTTTTGCCGGTTGACTTTAACAACCTTCGTTGCCATACGATTATACCTTAAGCTTAATGGCAGCGATCTTAGACCTCATCCGGCTCCGGTATAGAACAAGCTTTTTCTGGAGCCTCGGGTCAAACGCCGCTAATATTTCTATCGCGAACAACCCCGCGTTCTTTGCGCCCGCGCTGCCGATCGCCATACACGCGACCGGGATCCCCCCCGGCATCTGCACGGTCGACAACAATGAATCCATACCGCCCAGAGATTTTGTCTCGATCGGGATGCCTATCACAGGCGCGGTCGTATGGCTGGCAATAACTCCGGCAAGAGCGGCGGATCCTCCCGCGGCCGCAATGAATACCTTAACGCCCTTCTTTTGCGCGCCGGAAACAAACGCAGCCAGTTCCCGGGGAGTGCGGTGCGCCGATAAAACCTTAACGTCAAAATCTACCTTAAATTCCTTGAGCACATCGATACCCGACTGAACCGTTTCGAGGTCCGACTTACTGCCCATGATAATGGCGACTTTACTCATATACCCTCCGCTACAAGGCCTTCCTGCCGATGTCTCTACGATACTGCATCCCCTCAAAATTTATCCGCCCGACCGCTTGATAGGCCAGGTCTATCGCGTCCCGGATAGTCGCGCCAAGTCCGGTAACACCCAGCACGCGGCCCCCGTTGGTAACGATATCTCCGGCTTTGCGCGTGCCAGCGTGAAACACCATAACATCTTTCATTTTCGCGGCCGCGTCAAGACCGGTAATCGGCGCTCCTTTTTCATAAACTCCGGGATATCCCTTCGCGGCGCATACCACGCAGACGCACGGCCGGGGATCCCACGATAATCCGGAAGCTTTGGCGAACTTGCCCAGATTCCCGCGGGCCGTTGCAAGCATTACTTCCACGATATCGGTTTTCAACCGGGGCAAAATAGCTTCTGTTTCCGGATCCCCGAATCGCGAGTTGAATTCAAGCGTCTTGGGGCCGTCCCTGGTCACCATCACGCCCGCATACAAAATTCCCCGGTACGTTATGCCTTCTTTAACCAGGCCGTCGATCGTACGGTAAATGATCTTTTTCATGATCTCGTCAAAGAGCGCGGGGGTCACCACGGGAGCCGGAGAATACGCCCCCATACCGCCTGTGTTGGGCCCCTGGTCGTTATCAAAAATGCGCTTATGATCCTGGCTGGAAACCAGGGGGATCACGTCCTTTGAATCGGTCAAAACCAGGATCGACGCTTACTGACCAACATGGCATTCTTCAATGATCACGCGGTTACCCGCGTCGCCGAAAATACGATCCCGCATGATCTGAGAGACCGCTGTTTTAGCTTCATCTATAGACTGCGCGACAATAACGCCTTTTCCCGCAGCGAGGCCGTCCGCTTTAACCACGCACGGCGCGCCGATCTTCTCTATATACGCGTACGCCGCGGACGCTTCGTCAAAAACCTCGAAGCCGGCCGTAGGCACCTGATATTTACGCATGAGCTCTTTGGAAAAAACCTTGCTGCCTTCCATCGCGGCCGCGCGCTTATTGGGGCCGAATACGGGCAGCCGGCATTTCTCAAATTCATCAACGATGCCCATTGTAAGCGGCACTTCAGGCCCCACCACCGTCAGGTCGACGCGCTCTTTACGGCTGAACTCAAGCAAACCCTGAATATCTTCCGCTTTGATATCGACATTCTCTGCGTGCAGGCATGTTCCGCCGTTACCGGGCGCGCAAAAGATCTTATCGACCAGTTTCGACTGCGCGATCTTCCAGACTAACGCGTGTTCACGGCCCCCCGAACCTATTACTAATATCTTCATTTACCGTTATGTTTAGAAACCGGGACAATGCCGGCCATTTCGCCTATAACGTTAACTATATCCTTGTCCGACGGCAGCACGATCTTGGCGTTGTTCGCCAGCGCTTTTTCCATCATCTCGAGCCTTCGCAATAGCTGCGCGTTACCGACAAAATATTTTTCCGCCGCTTCATTCACCAGACGGATAGCCTCCGATTCGCCTTCTGCCTCCAGGATACGCGCCTGCTTGATGCCTTCAGCCTTCTTTATCTCCGCGCGCTTCTGGCCGTCAGCGACAGTTTCCGTGGCGGTCGCGAAATCTATGGCGGAGATCTTTTCATTCTCGGCCTTGACCACTTTGTTCATGGTCTCCTGAACGTCTTTCGGAGGATCTATCTCTTTGAGCTCTGTTCTGACGATCTCAATACCCCAGCTGTCGGTCTCTTCCATCAGGGTCTTATGCAACTCGGCGTTTATCTTGCCGCGCTCGGAATTGCAGGACTTAAGCGTCAGCGTGCCGATGATATTCCTCAATGTCGTCCGGGCAAGGTTAACTATCTGATACTGGAAACTGAACACGTTATACGTGCAGTTCTTAACGCTTTGCTCGTCATCTTTAACCTTGAAATATACCTGCGCGTCGACTTTTGCGTTCAGGTTATCATTTGTGATGATCTCCTGCGGCTCGGCATCGACCATCTGTTCGGTTATATTGATCATGTACATCTTATCGATCCCCGGGATGATCCAATTGAATCCGGGCTTGGCAAATGCCTTATATCTGCCTAACCGCTCGATCAAACCACGATGCGTAGGTCTGATGATCCTGATACCGCTAAAGAATAAAATTGCGATTACAACCCCGATCAATAAACCTAATGGCATAGCGTCCCCCTCGTTTAGATCAAATGAACCCGCTTTTTCCCCTCTATCGCTTCTCCTATAACCCACGCCTTTGTCTTCATGCTTCCCAGGAAGTCTATCACATCCGACGCGATCGCGCGTTTTACTATTAAAACCATGCCGATACCCATATTCAGGGTATGATACATTTCCATGTCGGGGATATTCCCTTTTTGCCGAATCGCGGTAAATATTTCGGGGATCTCCCACGCGCACTTGTGGATAACCACATCTATGTCCGGCGGAAGGATGCGGCCGATCTTATCATAGAATGCCCCGCCGGTGATATGAGAGATGCCGCTGACCGCGAATCTTTTCTTATTGAACTGCTGCAGTGTTGCCAGCACAGCCTTCACATAAATCCTCGTAGGTTTGAGCAATTCCGGACTCCTGCGTTTCACTTCAGCCGGCGAAAACACGGATCGGACCAGCGAATACCCGTTCGAATGGATACCGTTCGACGCGAGGCCTATAACGACATCTCCAGAAGCGATCGCGCTGCCGTCAATGATCTTCTTCCTATCGACCACGCCGACACAAAAACCAGCCAGATCGTATTCCCCGGGCTTATACATCCCTGGCATCTGGGCTGTCTCTCCGCCGATCAAAGCGCAGCCCGCCTGCATACAGCCTTCGTTCAAACCTTTAACGATATCAACGAGCGTCTTACGGGAAAGCTCGCTGAACGCGATATAGTCCAGAAAGAACAATGTGGACGCGCCCGTGCAGAGAATATCGTTCACGTTCATGGC
The DNA here is from genome assembly GCA_041663465.1 of Candidatus Omnitrophota bacterium. Taxonomy (GTDB): domain Bacteria; phylum Omnitrophota; class Gorgyraeia; order Gygaellales; family Profunditerraquicolaceae; genus JAGOOP01. The sequence goes on from JBAYMQ010000068.1 coordinate 5,559, forward strand.
AACCGCGTCTATGCCTACCGTAGAATGCTTATTAACCGCAATGGCGATCTTCAGCTTAGTGCCCACGCCATCGGCCGAGGAAACCAGGATCGGATCGCGCATGGCCTTTGGACTAAACCTGTACATGCCGCCGAAACCGCCTATACTTTTTATAACCTCTGGGCCGAAGGATTTCTTAACCAGCTGTTTAAGCGAACTTTTAAACGCGTTCGCCGCGTTGATATCAACGCCCGCAGCTTTATAGCTTATTTTTTTTGTCATAACTGGATATCTCCCCTGGCCGCACAATA
>JBAYMQ010000069.1:0-5813 GCA_041663465.1 Candidatus Omnitrophota bacterium
GCCTGGAAGGTGGCCAAACACGTTAAATCCAACGCGATCGTCCTGGTGCAGGGCACCAAAACCGTCGGTATCGGCGCCGGGCAGACGTCGCGCGTAGATTCGGTATATATTACCAAGCGAAAGGCGGGAAAGTCAGCCAAGAATTCCTGCCTTGCATCCGACGCGTTCTTCCCGAAAGAAGACGCGGTTATGCAAGCGGCAAAGATAGGCGTGAAAGCAATCATCCAGCCTGGCGGGTCGATCGCCGATGAGGATATCATCAAGGCTTGCGATAAGCACAAGATCGCCATGGTCTTTACCGGGATCCGCCACTTCCGCCATTGATCCTAAAAGGCCTAATCATAGTCATATGTCCTACCAAGATACGATCGCATATCTGGATTCTTTTATAAATTACGAGAAGAAGCCCCGGTATCCTTACAAAGAATCGTTCAAGTTGGAGCGCATTAAGGAATTCCTGGGGCGCATCGGTAATCCGCACGACGGGCTTCGATATATCCATGTCGCCGGGACCAAGGGGAAGGGGTCCGTGTGCGCGTTGACCGCCTATATGCTGCGTCAAATGGGCTATCGCGTCGGGCTGTATACTTCTCCGCATTTGTCTGATGTGCGCGAGAGGATCCGAGTATTGCAGCCGGACGCCGGCGCGCGCGATGATGATTTTGAAGGCATGATCTCCGAAGACGACTTGACGCGTTTGATCGCCCGGCTGCGTCCTGAGATAGCCGCGCATGCCGCAGAGAGCGCGTACGGACAGTTGTCTTTTTTTGAGGTTTATACCGCTTTGGCGTTCTTGTACTTCAGGGAGCAGTCGGTTGATTACGCGGTGTTGGAAACCGGGTTGGGCGGCAGGCTCGACGCGACAAATGTCGTGCAGCCTTTGATCGTGGCTATCACGTCGATCAGTTATGACCATATGAATAAGCTGGGCAATTCGCTTGCCGATATCGCGGCTGAGAAGGCGGGGATCATTAAATCTGGTTCTTTAGTAATTAGCGCGCCGCAAAAGTCGTCTGCGCGGGCGGTCATTCGCGCGCGATGCGCCCAATTGGGCGCCCGGCTCTATGAAGTCGGAACGGACATTACGTATAAAACTGTGTCATCGTCGCCCGCCGGGCAGGAGTTCACGATTTCCGGCGTATACGGATCCTTTGAACATACGTATATCCCTCTTTTGGGAGAGCATCAGGGTATCAACGCCGCTGTGGCGCTTGGTTTGGTTTTGGGGGTATTGAGAGAGACGCATAAACCTGTTCCTATGGACGCCGTTCTGGCGGGTTTACGCCGTATCCGGTGGCCGGGGCGCTGCGAAATAGTCTCTGAACATCCGTGTATTATTCTGGATGGCGCTCATAATGAAGCGTCGGCGGCAACGCTTGGGCAGACGATCAGGCATATGTTCCCCGGCGGGCGCATTATTCTCGTGTTGGGCGTATCAAAAGACAAGGATGTCTCAGGTATTGGAAAGCACCTTATTCCGCTCGCGAAACAGTGCGTGGTCACCAAGGCCGATAATCCGCGGGCGCTGGCGACCTCTGATGTTATTCGTCGTCTCACAGAACATCGCGCCGGCGCGTTATTCGTCCAGACTCAGTGCGTGGCCGATGCGTTGAATGTCGCCCTTCGGAGCGCCAGGGAAGACGATACTATTGTCGTTACGGGGTCGTTGTTCATTGTGGGCGAAGCCAGGCAGTTATTAACCAAGAAAGCCCGGTGATCAGATGAGATGCCATGAAGGCGATACGATAGCGGCGATCGCTACGTCATCCGGCGAGGCGGGCATAGGGATCGTGCGCCTGAGCGGCACGCGTGCACTGGATATAGCCGATAAAGTGTTTTTCGCAAATGACGGGATCAAACCGTCCCGATACAAGACACACACGATCCATTACGGGTGGCTTGGCAAAGCGCCGCGCGATATCATTGACGAAGTGCTTATTACGGTAATGCGGTCGCCGCGAAGTTTCACGCGCGAGGATGTTGTTGAGATCAATTGCCATGGGGGGATCGTCGCGCTGCGGCGGACCCTTGAGCTTGTGCTCGCTTCCGGCGCCAGGATAGCCCAACCGGGAGAGTTTACCCGGCGCGCGTTCATCAACGGCCGGATCGATCTTTCGCAAGCGGAAGCCGTCCTTGATGTCATCCGGGCAAAGACCGACGCCGCTTTGGCTTCAGGCATGCAGCAACTGACCGGGGCGTTGTCGAGCCGCGTTACGGCATTGCGCGCGCGATTGATAAGCGTTTTAACCGTTATCGAAGCTCATATCGACTTTCCAGAGGAGGAAATCGGCGCATCCGATACGATCGCGTTGCGCGCGCAGGCCGCGTCGATACAAAAAGATCTCAGCGGCATTCTGACGCAGTCCCGCTTCGGCAGGATCGTGCGCGAGGGCGTAAGCGCGGTGATCTGCGGCCGGCCAAATGCCGGGAAGTCTTCGTTGTTGAACGCTCTTTTGCGCAAGGAACGGTCTATCGTGACGCCGGTCGCCGGTACGACCCGGGATGTGATAGAAGACTGGATAGATATCAGGGGCATCCCTGTGCGCATTATGGATACCGCCGGGATCCTGGAGCCCCGCGATCTCGTTGAGCGAAAAGCGGTCGCTAAAGCGAAAGAATGCATCCGCAGGGCCGATCTTGTTCTTCTTGTCCTGGATGGCCGTCTGCCGCTTGATGCCCAAACGCGTTCGCTTATTCGTATGGCCGGGAAGCCCAAAACCGTCATTGTTATCAACAAAATAGATATGAAGCAAAAATTAAAGCGGGAAGATTTCCTGAATGATTTCGCGCACGTGGTTGAAGTGAGCGCTAAGCGCCTCAGGAATATCGAGTCTCTTGAAGAGGCGGTCTCGTCTCTCGTGTTCGGCGGCAGCGTTGAGTTTGCCGAACCGTTTTTTGTCAGCAATCTGCGTCATATCCAGGAGCTCAAGGTTGCTGAAAAAAGTGTTGCTCGTGCTGTTCATTCGCTGGATAATGGTTTATCCGCGGAGCTTGTCGCCCAGCATATAAAAGACGCGTTGGGCGCGTTCGACGAATTGCTGGGCAGCCGTTTTTCCGAAGATCTGTTGGATAATATTTTTAGCCGTTTCTGTATAGGAAAATAGGAGTGAAGTCATGGATACAAAGAAAATAGAAAAGTCAGTCAGGGATATTTTGAAAGCGATTGGCGTGGATCCGGACCAAAAAGACCTGCGCGCCACCCCGCAGCGCGTGGCCCAGATGTACGAGGAGATTTTTGAGGGGATCGGCAAGGATCCGGCCCGGGAGTTGGAAGTGGTTCTGGACCAGAAGCATGAGGAGATTGTCCTGCTGAAAGGCATACCTCTTTACAGCGTGTGCGAACACCATTTGCTTCCTTTTATCGGCAAGGCCAATATCGCGTATATCCCCAAGAACGGCCGTGTTACGGGTTTAAGCAAGTTTGCCCGTGTTGTTGATATTTTGTCGCGCAGGCCCCAGGTGCAGGAACGGTTGACAACCCAGATCGCGGATATAATCATGGCGAAGCTCAAGCCGCAGGGATGCATGGTTGTTATCGAAGCGGAGCATTTATGCATGTCAATGCGCGGAGTGAAGAAGCCCGGGACCTTGACTATAACTTCGGCCGTGCGGGGCGTGTTCCAGAAAAATGAAAAAACACGCGCCGAAACATTGTCGCTGATGAGGTGATATGCGCGCGAACGGAAAAAACGGACAAAAAAAGGCAAATGTAGTATAATAAGGCTATGGTTCAAAAAGAGAAGTCCAATATCGTTTATGCCCTTGCCGATTACAAACAGCTTGTGATCGCGTATAAGACGAAATACGCGCAGATGGTTCAGCAGGTTGTGTTTTGGAAGACATGTGTTATATGGTTGGGCTTCATCGTTTTTTTTGTAGGCGCGGCCGCGACGGTGGGTTATTTCGATTATATGAACCATTTATCCGCCAGCCAGAAAGATGTTTCCATTCTTGAAGGCCAGGCACAGAATCTTGCCCACCAGCTTGGCGCCGCAGAACGGCAGTTACAGCAAACCCGGTATGAGCTATCCCAGAGAGAAGCCGCTATCAGGTTGTTAGAAAAGAACATTTCTACCACGTCCAAGAAATTGCTGGAAAAGCTTCTGAAAGATCAGGGGCCCGGCGACGCCCCTTAAATTCCGCGTCTTATCCGTATCTTAAGGAGGATGTATGTCAGAGGCAGTCGGTTCGCTGCGAGAACGACGCTTGTTCAAGCGTCTGCGGGTTAATCTTGCCATCGTATTCCGTGTTGATAAAACGTCCAAGATGCGCATGCAGATCGAGAATAAGGATATCCGGGCGACTATGATAGACTTAAGCGAGGGCGGCGTTTCGATCTTGACAAACTACGATATCCTCGAGGGGGCTGTTTTATCCATGAAATTCACGCTTTTTAAAGTGGATAGCGACGATGTCAGTTTTTATGGCCCTATGGATATTGTCGGCGAAGTCAAGTACCGCCGGATCCTGGCCAATAATGAGTACCGCCTGGGCATAGTGTTTAAGGAAATTGAAAAAAATGACCGGGGCGAGATCTCCGGTTTCATCAAGAACGCCGCGTAGAAGGCATGAAAAAAGCCGTCGAAGGGTGCATCCTGGGTATTGTTGTTCTGGTGTTTCTTTTCGTAGGCTGGATCAAACTGCCGGTTGTCTTCTACAACCAGGGCAACGAATATTTAGACAAGAAACAATACGGCCGGGCTCGGATCGCGTTCCAAAGATCAATCGCTATTAATCCCGCCATCGCGGTCGTTCATTATGGCCTTGGAAATACGTATCAGGCGCTCGGCGATGAAACCGCGGCTGTCCCTTGCTTTAAAAAGGCCATAGAGCTTGACCCAGGGTTTCTATCGCCGTATCTGTCTCTTGCCGCGATTTATTCCAACAGGGCTCTGTATGCCGATGCTCTGACAACCCTGGCATCTGCGCGGAGCGCGGCCGGCGAAAAGCGCGGTATCGAAGAATCTGTAAGATCGATCACATTCGAATATCAGGCTTCTGAATTAAGCGGAGCCGTTGATGCGTATATATCGGGTGACCGTGTCCAGGCGTATGAGCGCGTCCGAAAAGCGATCCGGTTAAAAAACGATTATCCGTACGCGCATTATACGCTCGGGTTTTTTTTGTATACTGATAAGGATTACGAAGAAGCGCGGCGATCCTTGCAGAACGCGATCCGCCTTGACCCGCAGATGTGGCTCGCCTGGAGGCTCCTGGGAGATATAGCGTTTGAACGCGCTGAATACGAGGCCGCGGTGGCGCATTACCAGGAAGCGGTTTCTGTGTGGCACGAAAGCGCGGCTCTTTATAATAATCTCGGTTTGGCGTATATGAACCTGGAACGTTACGCCGAGGCTATTTCTCCATTGCGGAGTGCCGTGCGCATCGAACCCCGCAATACCAGCATTCGTTACAGTTTGGCCAGCGTATACCGGGACAGCGGCCGCGCGGCGGAAGCGTTGCGCGAGTATGCGATAGTGGTGCGGGAACAAGATGATTTTCCCAATGTGCATAATGATATCGGCGATATATATGAGAATTTAGGGAAGCATGAAGATGCGCGCAGGGAATATTTGCAGGAGATCGGGAGCGCGCAACTTCGTTTACGCGCCGCTGCGCAGGATCCGGTTACCTTGACGTCTTTGGCATACGCTTATTGCGGCGCGGGTTTGTTCGATAAAGCGTTCGCGAGCGCGCAACAAGCCATCCGTATCGCGCCCGGGTACCGGGAAGCGCATCTTGCGCTTGCCCGGATATACGCAAAGACAAACAGGCCCGCGGACTCGATTGCAGTTTTGGAAAAAGCAAAAAAA
>JBAYMQ010000070.1:0-5800 GCA_041663465.1 Candidatus Omnitrophota bacterium
ACCGCTTTTACCATACGGTCATACGCTTCTTTAGCGGTGAACCCTTCTGTCAGGTGCTCGCAACACACGGCGGCATATCCGCGGCGATTCTTGATCTTAAAGATCCGCACATCAAGGTGTCCTATTTTCATGCGTCCTCCCGGGAACATACTCAGGCAAATCTCTTGGATTAATAGATCCTTCTATCGGCCAATTTTTCCCAATCGTCGAAAAGCCGGCGGCATTCCTTGATCATAAAGCCTGACCTTATCTTAACCCGGCTCCCGCCCATCTTCTTCATATTCCGGGCGCTGATACAAAGCTCGCGGAAGCCTATCTTCCGCGCGTCCGGGATACCCGTCCCGAATACGATCGCGTCAATGCGCGCCCAATGAATAGCGCTAAAACACATCGGGCACGGCTCGGTAGTCGAGTAGACGGTGCAACCCGCGAGATCATAGGTTTTCAGCTTCACAGACGCGCTGCGTATGGCATTAACTTCAGCATGACAGCTGGCATCAGCGGTCAATACGGTATTTCTGCCGAGAGCGACAACCGCGCCATTCTTTACAATACAGGCGCCGAACGGTCCCCCGTCGCGGGAAACCAGATTCTTGCGCGCCTCCCTGATAGCCAGGGCCATAAATTTCTCATCATTTTTTTCACGCATGAAAAACTCCGCTCATTAACTGCAACGGCCGCATATGATCATATTACAACCAAATACGCATAATTTCAATCAGGAAAATACCGCGCGCGGGAATTGCGGTACATGTCGTAATCCGGCTTTGAGAATAAAACAAAGATCACTTTGTCGAACGCGCCGGTATTCTTTTCAATAAAGCTCCGTGTTGTTTTGAAGGCGATCGACATCGCTAACTCGAACGGGAACCGGTACGCGCCTGTCGATATCGCGGGGAACGCGATGCTTCTAAGGTGATGCTCCGCGGCGAGATGCAAGGAGTTGTAATAACAGTCAGCGAGAAGCGCTTCCTCATTCTGTTTACCGCCGTACCAAACGGGCCCGACCGTATGGATAACGAATCTCGCGGGAAGGTTATAACCTCCGGTGATCTTTGCCCGCCCCGTTTCGCATCCGCCAAGGGTCACGCATTCAGCCAGCATTCGCGCCCCTGCCGCGCGATGTACAGCGCCGTCCACTCCCCCGCCGCCAAGCAGCGTTCTATTCGCCGCGTTGACGATCGCGTCCACCGGGAGGCGCGTTATATCCCCTTGCACAATATCGATCACTGGCATGATTTTAACAGAAATTTCTCACTGTATTATGTTAACGGTGAGAAAGATCATGGGCACGCGCCTGCCGCTCGCTCCCTGCGGATTAACCAATAGCTCAACGCGCCCTATGGCGACCGTGTCTCCGCTGTGCAACGTCACCTGCGTCAGCACCGCGCTTTCAGACCGGGATTCCCCCTCTTCCACACCGGATCGCGACGGCATCAATTTTACCGTAATGGTCTTATCGGAGTTGACCATGGGCAAAACATCGATAAACCCTCCCGGGATCGAGAATATTTCCTCACTCTTCACCTGTAACTGCGCCGGGATCCCGTTCTGGGCATTGATAGCCGTCTTGGCCCTTGTAAACGAATCTGTCCTGGTATTCAAAAGATCCGCCACAGCATCAAAAGACCCTTTGGGAAAGATAAGCTGGCTTGAATAAATACCCGACCTTTTCAGGAACTGGCTGTTTACTTCGGCGATACGTACCGATATCTCGACCCGCGGAGCTTTGACATCCAGGACGCGAACCAGCTCTTCGATATGCGGCAGATAATCCGGCCGGTCAAAAACTACCAGCATATTGTTTTTTTTATCGAACGACATCCTGCCGTCGGGGCTCAACGCGGCGCGCGCGGTAGCGTAAATGTAAGGGCCGTTGCCGTTCACTACCTTGATCATACGCAGTTCCATATTGTCATGGCCGTATGCCGATCCGGAGAGGATAAAAAAAGCCGTTGTCAAAAATATGGGCCATAACTTCACCGGGTGGCGCATAAATAACCCCTTTCGCCGATCGATCCGTGCTTACAGCGGAAACGGCCGATAATACCGGGTCTTTTATCATACGCGTATTTGAGTTGGAAGGCGGGATCATCGGTAAGCTGATAAGTGTTGCGGGGAATAAAACCTTGCTCTACGCCGGATTCGCACGCCTTAAAATCACCGGCAGACGCGCCTATCCGGGCATACGCCGCTGTTTTGTTTACCATGCGTTAATAAACTTTGTTTTCAGACTTTAACTTCGGAGCCCGCGGCTTTCTGTTTCATGAAATAGCACAACTCATCTAAATACGGAGCCGGCTTGCCTTTTTCCAGCGGGAACTCTTTGCAAAGGGTGGGTTTCAGGTCATAGCTGACCTTATGGATAGAACACAACCCATCATCGGTAAGAAAGGTGCAACTTCCGAATTTGAGGCTTGTGCCGACGCGAAATCCCGAAGGAAACGTCTCGTCTTTTTCGAATTCAAAAAAACTGCCTGGGAATTTATGCCCTGACGCCAGGATCTTCTTCGCTTCTTCGAGATCAACCCACGCGCCTGTTTCACAACACGTGCACTGCCGCGGGCATTTATTACAGTCTATTTTTTCCATGTGGGGGGGTCTGCTTTCTTATTTGTAGTAGTCGAGGCCGCGGAGGATATACTGCGCGTCCATGCGCTCTGGGGTGAAAAATCTATGTGCGAACTCTTTTGCCTTCTCGATGTCGTATTCCCTGCAGCAATACACATCAACGGAAATATAATCCTTAACGCTCAAGGTATGTATAACGATAGAACTCTCTACCAAAGGCACCCAACCCGAAAGCCCCGCTTTATCAGGGAATCTGGTCGCATCGGTAAAAAAGATATTCGGCGGAGACTGTTTTTCCATACCCAGATACGCCACAAATTCATCCAGGAACTGATAGCACAGCGCGAGATCATCGCACGTGCCTTTTTTACAGTTGTAAAGATCCAGCAGCAATTCATACCCGAATGCCTGTATCTTACGCGTCCTCGTCAGTCGTACCGGTTTTTCTTGAACTATATTCTCGAACATTAATTCCTTAGGCATGAATTTATTTTATTACATCTCTACACGATGTCAATATCTTTGTGAACTTTTTTTTACACCGCAATATCTTCGCGCCAAAGCATTCCATGGGTGGAAATAAACGCGCGCATCATATCTTTGCACTCCTGGTTATCAAGATCTATCACGCGCACGCCTCTTCTTCTCAAATACGCCTCCGGGCCTTTGAAAGTAACGTTTTCTCCGATGACGATAGCGGGTATTTTATAAAGCAGCGCGGCTCCGGCGCACATATCGCAGGGCGAAAGCGTGGAATAAAGAACGCATTTCTTGTACACCGCCGGAAGGAGCCTTCCTGCGTTCGCCAAACAATCCATCTCCGCGTGCAGGACCGGAGATCCTCTTTGCACCCGTTTATTATGCCCCCTGGAAATAATACGCCCGGAGCGCACCAGAACCGCGCCTATAGGAATGCCTCCTTCGCGCGATCCTTTGCGGGCCTCTTTGACAGCTTCCGCCATAAATAGATCATGCGTTTTTTTCATACGCGCTCCTTATTCCTTTGTCGACGCCCGCTCCAGGATCCCCGGGATCTCATTATCCGAAAAAACATTCCCCTTAACATCAAGCAAAATGGTTCCGTCCTTACGCGCCTCGCAATTTATATAACATGGGTTTAACCCGCAATAGACAACCCCGGCTTCACGGCCGCTATTATCGCGGATCGCGCGGGGCACGAGATGATTTTGTTTTATGATCATTTCGTACTTGAGAGAATTGTCCGCTGTCACCTCCGGGACCGGCGTGCCGTTTGTCGCGTTCAAAACCAGCCTGTAATCCTCATCAAGCCTTCGTATAAAACGGACCCGGCTGCCGGCAGCCGTTAGAACGAGCGCGTCGATCGACCTGCCCCGCATGGCATCACGGCGTTCAAGCACAACAGCATGGTATCCTTTATTACTTAGATCTCCGGAACAAAAAGACTCAGGCGCTATCAACGCGAGCATGACCGCCGCCGCACCGGCTATCTTCACACTTACGTTACACCGTCTCATCTTCTTTCCTCCACGCGGGATCGACAATGCACAAAAAAACCAGGGGCCCCTCGCCTATATTAGATATGCACTGCGCCGCGTCCGGCGGGATATCTATGGCGTCGCCCGCGGCAACTTCCTCGGAATCCGCGCCGATATGCATGCGCCCCCGCCCCTCCAGTATATAATACACTTCGGACGTTTTTAAGGCGTGGCGGGCCGTCGTCTGCCCCGGCAGGACCACTGCGTGAGCCAGGCTATAACGGAACGCGAAGTTTCCTTTCCCGGCGTGCAGAAGCTCGCGCAACGCGCATCCGTCGCCGGCTGTAAATTCAGGGCAATCCTTGAGATGTCTGATCAACATTTTGCCTCCTGGAGTATGGGTGAAACAACATATACGTAGCGCGCGGCGCCCGCGCCTGTATTCTTCATATCGTGATCAGTCTGAGGAGGGATATACACAAGCTCGCCTTTCCCCGCGTTCATTGCGGGTCTCCCCCCCGCTAAAACCTGCAGAGTACCCTCAAGGATAATGATCGCTTCCTCTCTCGCCCCTGTGCTGTGCGCGCCTACGGAATCCCCGGGCTGAAGAACAACATACCCTGCTTTCATGCCTTTTGTTTCGGGAACGCCGGACAATAACCTGAGATACCCGGCGCTTCCCTCAAAAACAACCGCTTTCACTTTTTTATCAGCCATTTTTTTGCCTGTTGATAAGCGACGCTATAAACCCCGCGCCAAAACCGTTATTGATATTAACTACGGATACATTGGGGCTGCAACTGTTAAGCATGGTCAAAAGCGGCGCGATACCCTTGAAATTCGCGCCATACCCGACAGAAGTCGGAACCGCTATGACCGGGCACATGGATAGCCCGCCGATGACCGATGGAAGAGCGCCATCCATGCCCGCGAGAACTATAATACACGAGCTGTCGGCTATATCCGCGTAACAATCAAGCAACCGGTGCAATCCGGCGACACCTACGTCATACACCCGCTCTACCCGGTTGCCGAATATTTCCGCGGTCGCGGCCGCTTCTTCGGCAACAGGGATATCGGCGGTACCCGCGCACACAACCGCGATCTTGCCCCGTTTACGGATCTTTTTTTTCTCCACTGTTATAACCCGGCCCGGTTTATTGTATACCGCGCCGGCTTTGACCCGTTTGACCGCCTTGTATATAGCCTCATCCGCGCGCGTCAAAAGCACAGCTCTGTTATTTTTTTCAAGGCTGCGGAATATGGCGACAATTTGCTCGAGTGTCTTGCCCTGGCAGAAAATGACCTCAGGCTGTCCCGTGCATATCGACCTGCAGTGATCGACCTTGGCGAAACCGAGATCTTCATAAGGCAACTGACGCAAAGCGCAAAAAGCGTCATTCACTGATATTCTTTTTTGCCGCACTTTTTTTAATAATACCCTTATCTTTTCTTTGTCCATAATAAAACCTCATTCAAAGCGCCTGAACGATACCCGGACAGATCAGCCGTTACATAGATAAATCCCAGCTCTTTAAATTTGCGCACGATGTCTTTTCTTTTTTTTACCAACTCCGGGATCTGGCCTTCTAAGATCTCTATCCGCGCGAGAGGGCCGTGATACCGCACGCGCACGCGCGTCAATCCCTGCATACGCAAATATCTTTCCGCGCGTTCTATGACAGATAATCCGGCGGGCGTGATCCGCTCGCCATACGGGATCCTGGTTGCCAGGCACGGAGACGATTCTTTGTTCCAGGTCGATAAGCCCA
>JBAYMQ010000071.1:0-5798 GCA_041663465.1 Candidatus Omnitrophota bacterium
CTACTTTCACCGCGGGCTCCTGCTTGATCTCTTCCTTCACAGGTGCGGGCAAATGAACAGGGACATGCGGCTTAACCACATGTTCTTTATGCGTATGATCTTTATGCGCCGGCTCTTGATGCGCGGGCTCTTTATGCGCATGCTCTTTATGCGCCAAATCTTTATGCGCAGGCTCTTTTTTTATCTCTTCTTTGACGATTTCTTCGTGCGCAGCCTTGCGCTTATGGATCGCAGGAGGAATGGCAACCGCCGCGGCGTGCGCTGTCTTGAATTCTTCAGAGGCTGGCGGCGCGCTCTCTTTTTTATGCGCTACAGGTTTTTTAATTTTCTCAACGGCAGAAAGCTTATCTTTCGCTTTTACAGCCGGCGCTTTTTTTGCCGCGGTTTTCGGTTTAGCCGCAACGCCTGCCGTTTTCTTTATTTTAGGCTTTTCAGCCGTCTTGGTTTTTTTAATTTTATCCATATCACTTTTCCAACAGTTTCTTGGCTTCCTTGATCAACTTCCCGGCTTTCTTTTCCGCAATACCTTTTACTTTCAACAGAGCTTCGATATCGGCATGCGCTATATCCGTAAGAGATTTAAAACCGGCTTCCGCAAGAGTCGCCAGGGTCTTTTCTCCCACGCCGGATAATTGTTCCAAAGAAGCAGATGCTGTTGCCTTTTTAGATTTATCGTGTGCTTTCTTCTCGGGCACGGGGACTTCTTCCACGGATGGTACCTGTTCTGCTTGAGAGGGAGCTCCTTCCTGGGTGACCGCTGAAAGCATTTGGGCCGCTAGCGCCGCTTTGGTCCGGACGTCAAGTTCCCAGCCGACCAGTTTTGAAGCCAGGCGCACATTCTGGCCGTGTTTGCCGATAGCCAGCGAAAGCTGGTCGTCAGCAACAATCACTTCAGCACGTTTATTCGTCTTATCTAATTTGATCTCGCTGACTTCTGCGGGAAGTAACGCCGCTTTAATGTATTCCCTTATATCCTCATTATACCGGACAATATCTATCTTTTCTCCAGACAGTTCAGTAACGATATTCTTTACCCTGCCGCCGCGCATACCTACGCAGGCTCCGACCGAATCAACCTTCTCGTCTTTAGACCAAACCGCGATCTTGGTGCGTTCTCCTGGCTGGCGGGATATAGACTTGATCTCCACGATCCCTTCGTATATCTCGGGGACCTCCAGCTCAAAAAGCTTCTTGACCAGATTCGGATGCTTGCGCGTCAGAATGATCTGAGCCCCCTTGTTATCCTTCTTTACTTCCAGGATCATAGCCCGGATCCGCTGGCCCTGCTTGAACTCTTCCTTGGAAGACTGTTCCATTTTAAGCAACAACCCTTCAGCCTTGCCAAGCAGATCGACCACTATATTGCCTTTTTCAAAGCGATACACAGTGCCGCTGACGATCTCTCCCATTTTACCCTGGAATTCCCCGTACACGACATCCTTCTCAGCTTCGCGGATCTTCTGGATGATGACCTGCCGGGCAGCGGACGCCGCGATCCTGCCGAAATCCACATTGGTGATCTCTTCCTTGTTGCGGAACGCCTGTATTGCGCCCGATTCAGCGTTAAGCTTGACTTCAAGATCTTCATTCGGTTTAATGTCAATAACGCGCTTGACGGCGCTCAAAAGCGCCGATTCAACCGCCTGTATAAGCACTTCTTTTTTTATCCCTTTTTCCCGCTCTATCTGTTCGATAATATCCAGCAATTCTTTAGACATGAATGTTCCCTTTCTCGACCTTTACAGAATAATCTGTTTTGCCTTATTTATCTTTTCTAACGGTAACTCCAAAACACACTCAGGAGTGTTCAATACCACCCGGGTATCGGAAACGTCAGCAATTACTCCATCCCATTCTATTTTACCATTGATTGGCTCTTTAAGAAAGCACTTTACGGACTTTGACGCGCATCGCTTGAAATCGCGCCCGGTCCGCAGCGGCCGGTCAAGGCCCGGAGAGCACACCTCCAGGATATAACGCGAATCGATCACATTCTTCTCTTCCAGCAGATCCCCGATCGCCCGGTTAATCCGGCTGCATTCGCTCATGGAAATTCCTCCCTGCGGATAATCAGCCATAACCCGCAGCACGAGCCCCTGACCTTCAAACCGGTATACCAGCTCTACCAGCTCCAACCCGTGGGGAGCGAGAAATTCCCCGATAAGCTTCTCCAATTCCGCGACTAATTGTTCCTTGCTCATGCCATATCCTCTTTGATAAGCGCCAGGATAGCTTCCGGTTCGCCAATCGTCTTCTTCCCTGTTCGGCGATTCTTATATTCAAGTGTCTTGTTAGCCAGATAATCCCGGCCTATAACGATCTGGATAGGCACCCCTATCAATTCAGCATCCTTGAATTTTACCCCCGCGCGGTCATCGCGGTCATCGAGCAACACCTCGTACCCGTGAGACTGCAACGCGTCATGCAATTGCCTTGCTCTATCAACAACGTCCGCATTGGTAACGTCAAGAGGGCTGATAATGATATCGAAAGGCGCCACTTCCTTCGGCCACACAATGCCCTGCTGATCATGATTCTGTTCGATGATCGTCGCTATAAGCCTGGACACCCCGATGCCGTAACAACCCATGACAATAGGCTGGCTCTGGCCTTTCGCGTTCAGATAATTCGCGTTCAGCATGGATGTATATTTGGTCCCTAATTGGAAGATATGGCCAACCTCTATGGTATTGACCCGTTCAAGAGCTCCCTTACATATCGAACACACAGGATCTTTACCTTCTTTATACGGGGTAGGGCTCTTGCACGACGAACACACGAACACAAGATCTTCCCCGCATGCGGCGGGCACCATGAATTCATGCGATACATTACCGCCCATAACTCCCGAATCTGCCTCGACGGCAAGACACGATAAACCCAGCCTCTTGAATATCCTCACATACGCAGCATGCATAATATCATAGCTTTTGCCAAGCGCCGCTTCATCGACATCGAAGCTATAAGCGTCTTTCATGATGAATTCGCAGCAACGCACTAACCCGAACCGCGGCCGCATTTCGTCGCGGAATTTCGTCTGGATCTGGTACAACGTCAGCGGCATCTGCTTATATGACGAAATATGATTGCTGACCAGGTCGGTGATCACCTCTTCATGCGTGGGCCCCAGGCACACGTTCCTGCCCCGGCGGTCGGTAAAACGTATCATGACCTCGGCGATAGTCTTATCCCTGCCTGTTTTCTGCCACAATTCCATAGGTTGCAACGCGGGCAGCAGCAATTCATGCGCGCCGGCCCCATTCATCTCGGCGCGGATGATCGTCTCTATATTATTCAAGACCCTCAGGCCCAGAGGAAGATATGAATAGGCCCCGGCCATAAGCATGCGGATCAATCCTGCGCGCAGCATCAATTGATGGCTTACCGATTCGGCTTCCTGGGGAGTTTCTTTTAAAGTCGGGATAAAATATTTTGTCCAGTACATAGGTTACCTTCTCCGTTCTAATGCCCGCATTTCACGCAATAAAGTTCGCACGCTTGTGTCCACCCCAACCTTCCTGACGGGCTTGCCTTTTTTAAATAGAAGCCCTGAGTTCTTCCCAAACGCCACGCCGATATCCGCGTGGCGCGCTTCGCCCGGACCGTTCACCACGCACCCCATGACCGCCACGGTCAACGGCTTTCCGGAGCGCGCAGGTTGAACGCCGGCGGCCATCTTTTTCTCAAGATCTTTGACGATACGGACAAGATCCACCTCGCACCTGCCGCAGGTCGGGCAACTGATGATCGATGGGCCAAAATTTCTCAGCCCCAAAGAAGCAAGCAACGCCTTGGCGGCCCGGATCTCTTCCTGCGGTTTATCGGTCAGCGATATTCGTATAGTATCCCCTATCCCATCCGTCAAAAGAGATCCTAACGCGACGCAAGATTTTATCATCCCTTCAAACGGCAAACCTGTAGCGGTTACCCCCAGATGCAGCGGATAATCGCACCTGGACGCGATGGCTCTATACGCGGCGATAGTCCCGGCAGCGTCATTCGCCTTAAGCGAAAGAACGATATTATGGAATTTATAACGCTCCACCTGCCTGACATACGAAAGAGCGGCAGCGACCATAAGTTTTACAGGATCTCCCGCCCCCCTGACGGATCCGGAATTAAGCCCTACCCTGATCGGGATCCCCGCGTCACGCGCGGCATCAACCACCTGTTCGATCTGGGATGATTTAAAAATATTCCCCGGGTTCAGGCGGATCTTATCCGCTCCGGCGGCGATCGCCGCCAACGCAAGGCGATAATCGAAATGTATATCGGCAACCAGCGGGATCGAGATATCCTGTTTTATCCGCGATATGGCCCGGGCGTCGTCAAGGTCTTTCACCGCGACCCGGATGATCTCGCAACCCGAGTTTTCAAGGCATAGGATCTGAGGTATGACCCGGCGGATATCGGAGTTCTTGACTTTCGCCATGGACTGGATGGCAACCGGATTATTGCCGCCGATCTTTACGGATCCTATTTTTATAACACGCGATAAACGTCTTTTCATATGGGTTATCCTTGGAAAAATTTGCGGAACAGATCCTGGGCTTTCTGGATATAGCCGAACTTCACCAGATCATTGACGAACACCAGCGCCGCCAGCAGGATCAAAAAACAAAAACCCGCCTGATTAAACACCCCTTCCGCTTTCCTGCTTAATGGTTTCCGGCGCAATTTTTCTACGGCTAAAAGCACGATCTGCCCTCCGTCGAGAGCGGGCAGCGGCAGAAGATTGAATATCCCTAAACTTATGCTCAGGATCGCGATAAAACTTAAGATAGCCGTAATGCCGAGTTTTGACATTTCGGAAGTGATCGCGAACATGCCCAGAGGGCCGGTCACGGAATCCTTAAGAGATAATCTGCCCGTTACCATGGACCAAAGGGCCTGGTACGTGAGCACGGTCAACTCATAAGTCCGCTGTATGCTTAGAACAAGCGCCTTCGCGGGATCAGCTTTCACGATAACAACGCTGCCTTGCGGAGTAACGCCCAGCAACCCAACAGTGCGCTTCCGGCCGATTTCAGTCGTCACCGTCCGCTGTTTTATGCGCACAGGGAAAGAAAGCGCCCGGTTTTCCCGTTCGATACCTACCTGCACGACGTCCTTGGAACGGTTAAGATAAACTTCCCTCTGAAGGTCGTCCCAATATGACACGGATTTATTGTCGATAGATGTTATAATATCTCCCGCGATGATCCCCGCTTCTTGGGCGCCCATGCCGTCAAGTACCGTCCCCACGGCGGGGGTAAGCCGGGAATACCCGGCTACGAAAACCACCCAGAACAAAAGAATGCCCAATAAATAATTGAACAGCGGCCCGAAGAAAATAATGCGAAAACGCTTTACGATGGAAGCCGCGAGAAACTCATCAGGCGCGCCTTTAGCATCTTCCGTATTATCGCCGGCCATTTTTATATACCCGCCGAACGGCAGCGCGGAAACCGTATATTCTGTATCTCCGGACTTCCGGCTGAAAATCTTTTTGCCGAACCCTAATGAGAACACCTCAACACGCACTTTCGCTTTTTTGGCGGCTATAAAATGCCCGAGTTCATGAACAACGATCAAGATGCTCAAAATGATGAAAAAGATAAGCAATGTCATAATTCTATTTCTCCAGTAGTTTAGCCGCCGTCATTCGCGCCCACTCGTCAGATATTTTTATATCATTCAGATCGGGGCGCGGCTTTATTCGATGTTTGTCCATCACCCGCTCCACAACAGATGTAATCCCTGTGAATGAGATGCGACCTCCCGAAAATCCCTCAACCGCCACGTCATTGGCAGCGTTC
>JBAYMQ010000072.1:0-5756 GCA_041663465.1 Candidatus Omnitrophota bacterium
AAGTATAGTCATATACCAAACCGGCATCGACTTCATAACCAAGCGCTTTTTTATCCGCGTTGCCCGCTGCGATGAAAGAATCATTAAGAGCAGCCGGCGCATTCTTGCTGGCCTTGGATAAATTAGCATAACGAAGCTTGAGAGTCAGATCATCCATCGGTTTTGCCGAAACGGACGCGCCGATCACGCTCAAGTTGCTGTTATCGAACAGCAGGTTTGTTAAGTCCGCAGGAACTATGCTTTCATGCAGAGCATTCCAATACTTCGATAACTTCATATAATCCACACCCAATGCCGGTTTCCAGGCGACTTCCGACAAAGTGTAGGTCGCGTTCGCGCGAACCGCGTCAGCAGCGTTATCAGTCTTGCTTAACGCATTGCTGACCTGATAAACATATTCACCTTCCACATTCAGGTCAGTGATAGGTGTTGATGTCACACGACCGCCGTAGTTGCTAACATTGCCTCTGACTGTACGCGATCCGACAAAGGTGCCTTCCAAAACGGTGTTCATCGCGTTTTCGCCGAGCTTGTATGTAGCATCCAAAATATAAGCGTCGGTATCTTTACCTTCAGTGGTCACACCTTCTGTAACTTTAGCAAAACCCGCAATTACGCTAAGTTCGGGTGTAAAATCCCACACTGAAACGATCGCGTCAAAAGCGCCGCGAGCGCTCAAATCAGAAGCGCCAACAGGCAACTGAGTGGTATTACCCTGGTTAGTTCCAGCAGCGCCGATCATTAAACCAGAGCCGATCTTGATGTTCTGACGGCCGATGATCAAATTAACCGGAACGTTGATCGTGGGTTTCATGAACTCTTTTAATGTGATGTAAGCGAGATCGACATCAACTTCAGATTCGCTGACATTTGATGCGGAAGTTCCAGTGGTAGACCCGCCCCATACTCTTTCGTTCAAGAGTCTGAAGGTGACTGAAACGCCGTCAGTGAGATCCGCGTCTATCTTGATTCTCGCGATAGATGCGAATTCATTATTCGCCGATGTTTCTGAATCGAAGCCTTTTTCGAAATCAAGGCTTTCACGACTAATACCTACTGCGGTGATATCTCCACCGATCTTCACGTTCTGGACTTCCGCGTAGGCGGCGCATGAAAATGCGAACACCAGAGCGAAGACCATAACTAAGATTAATTTTTTACTCATTTGGAACTCCTCCTTTTAAAATACCATGATATGCTCAACTAGGTTTTCTTGTATCTTATTCCTAGATTATTACTCTATAATTATATCACTGGATTAGGGTTGACTTTGAGCTTGCGTTTGAAGTTCACCTCCATTCTCGCTACTATTAAAGTCATCTCCAATGGTATAAGCCTATATAACGCTTTTATATCACCTTACTTATGCCTTGTCAAGTATTTTTTTGCTTGTGCAACAGATTGCCGTACAGCAAGTTACATTAAGAAAACAGCGGCCTTACTAAAACAGAGCCCATTTAGCCCTTTTTTAGCGCTATTTCAACGCTTCATCGGGCAGCCTTTTGTTCCTATTGCCCGCGGATTTAGGCCCCAGGGATAAAGCTATGAGCGTGCTGCCGCCGAACTGAGGCTGCATAGTAATAATACAGGTTTCTGTATCGCGCTCGAAATTAAGCATGCGATTGCCGAATTCCGAGATATTCAGCAGGTTCCAATTGGATATCGGCATCTGCGCTTTATAAAAATTGAGCACCTGGTCGAGAGTGCCTCTGCCCTTGTATTTCATAAGAGCTACGCGTATACCCGCGTTCTCGAATGAATATGACTGCTGGGAAAGCAGGTTAAACCCGGCAGGAACAGGTATGTCGGGATAACGAAGCGTGGCCGCGGGCTCAAGCATCCTGTCCGCGTTACCTGCCGTCATTGAAGCGCACCCTTCCATTGTGAACATGAAAACGAGTAACGCGATAACCCATGTGAATTTCGATCTCACCGTATCCTCCATTTTTTCAACCCCTCATAAATTGAATCGATCTGTTCCGCTGTCAGCCCCGCTTTTACGGCTATGCCCGCCGTCTTTGCCGGGCTGATGATATCTAAAGGAGCATGGCTGTCGTGATTCAATACGAGCCGACAGCCGAATTTCAGCGCCTGCCTGACAACGAATGAATTTGTCAGGCAATGGCCCTTGCGGCTGGTAACTTCCAAAAATACCCCGCGCTTTTTCGCGAGCCTCGCGTCCGCGTCAGAGATGCGCCCCGGATGCGCGAGTATATCTATGCCGGCTTCGAGCGCGGCGCGGTTCGTGCCGGGAATGACCGGCTCGACCGGGGTCTGCCCGTGAGCCACTATCACCTTGATCCCGTGACGCCGCGCGTACCGGGCCAACGGCTTGAACTGTTCCAGCGGCAAATGGGTCAGCTCCACCCCGGGAAGCACTTTGATAGGAGCGCTCTTGGGCCACGCCTCGCAGAACCTGACGACCGAAAACACGACCGCTTCGATATTGCTGGCATCCACGTGATCCGTAATAGCGAGCACCTTATATCCGGCGGCGGCGTAACGCACCGCTATCTCGGACGGTAAAAGGCAGCCGTCGCTGTGTATCGTATGGCTGTGGAGGTTGATCATCGGCGCGCGTGTAATAAAGATCGTGCGCCTGGCTGGGATCGAACCAGCCACAAGCAGTTTAGGAAACTGCTGCTCTATCCAAATGAGCTACAGGCGCAAAAAGCTTATTCCCCTTCAAATTTAATCAGCGAGGTATAAGGATAACCCTTAAGCTTATCCTTACCCTTAAGATCCACAAGTTCTATGACGAACGCTATACCCGCGATCTTAGCCTTGAACTGTTCGACAAGATCGATAACGCCGCCGACCGTTCCGCCCGTGGCGATCAGGTCGTCGAGGATCAGAACCCGTTCTCCAGGGGCCAACGCGTCTTTATGGATCTCCAGTGTATCCGTGCCGTATTCGAGCGCATATGTCACGGAAAGCGTTTCGCAGGGCAGCTTGCCTTTTTTTCTCGCAACAACAAACCCGGCGCCGAGTTTATAAGCGACTACCGCGCCCAGGATGAAACCGCGCGACTCGATACCCACGACTTTGTCGATCTTCGCGCGCTTGTATTTTTTAACGATCTCATCGACGGCCAGCTTGAAAGCTTTTTTGTCCTTAAGCAGCGTCGTGATATCCCTGAACAAAATACCCGGTTTGGGAAATCCGGGGATAGTGCGGATGGATCTTTCAAGATAGTTCTGTTTATCCATAGGATCACTGGTCCTTTTCTTGTTCTTGAACGCACTTCTTCAATTTCTTCAAAGCCTCTTCCTCGATCTGCCGGATGCGCTCGCGCGAAACACCCATTTTCTTGGCCACCACAGCCAATGTCGTGGGAGTGCCGCTGACTAAGCCGAAACGCATATCTAAGACCTGGCGCTCGCGCTCGGTCATATGTTTGTCAAGCAGGCCATCCACCCGCTCCTTATCGAAAATGGCCTCCACCGACATGTCCGGGGCGATCGCGTTCTTATCCTCGACAAGATCCGCGACCTGGCTCTCATCTTCGTCTCCGACCGGCGCCTCGAGCGAGGACGTCTTGGTCGAAAGCCACAGATTGATCTCCTCTATCTTATCGCGGGGGATCTTCAAACGCTTGGCAATTTCTATATCCGTGGGCACGCGGTTCAATTTCTGGGTCAACTGCTCGCGGGTCTTCTTCCATTTACTGAGCATCTCATTGACGTATACCGGCAGCCGCACGAGTTTTCCCTGCTGGGCGATAGCGCGGATAATACCCTGCCGGATCCACCAGGCGCCGTACGTCGAAAAACGCCAGCCTTTTTTGGGGTTGAATTTATCGACCGCTTTCATAAGGCCGAGGTTCCCCTCCTCGATCAGATCGAGTAACGGGATACCCAGATGAAAGTAGCGTTTGGCGATGTTGATCACCAGGCGCAGGTTGGCGCGGATCATCGCCTTGCGGGCCTGCTCATCGCCCTTATGTATCCGGTTGGAAAGAGAGATCTCTTCTGCAGCGGTTAACAGCGGGATCAAACGCACTTCTTTTAAATACAATCTCAACGCTTCCATTGGGCCTCGCTTATAGTACCGCATTGCGGACCCGAAGGGGCGAAGCAAGCATCTTTATAGATTGCTTCGTCGCCTTCGGCTCCTCGCAATGACGATATTGCTTGTACCTCGCAATGACGCTTGTGACGCGTCAATGCTATTTCTTCGCCTTTTTGGACGGCTTTTCATTCAATGCCGCCTGCGCCGCGGCAAGGCGCGCGATCGGGACTCTGAAAGGCGAACATGAAACATAATCCATGCCTACCTTGTGGCAGAACTCGACGGACTTCGGCTCGCCGCCGTGCTCGCCGCAAATGCCGACCTCTAACTTTTTATTCGTCGACCGGCCTTTGTTGATGCCGAGTTTAATGATCTCGCCGATACCCTTCTGGTCGATCGATTGGAACGGATCTTCCGGCAGGATACCTTTTTTGAGATATTCCGGTACGAACGATCCGATATCGTCACGCGAGAACCCGAAGCCCATCTGGGTCATATCATTGGTCCCAAATGAGAAGAATTGCGCAACGGACGCCAGCTCATCGGCAACGAACGCCGCGCGCGGGATCTCGATCATGGTGCCAAACATATACTTGATCGCTTTGATATTATACTTCTTCAAAACCTCATCGTAAACCTTTTTCACGATCGCCTGCTGGTCCAGGAGTTCTTTCACGTCGCAGACAACAGGAACCATGATTTCCGGATAGGGCTTTTTACCTTCTTTGACAAGTTCAGCGGCAGACTCAAGAATAGCCCTGATCTGCATTTCGCTGATCTCCGGATACGTGACGCCCAGACGGACGCCGCGATGGCCCATCATAGGGTTGGATTCATGCAGCGCGTTGGCTCTCTTGGCGAACTCTTCGAGATTGATACCGAGTTCTTTGGCCAATGCCTCCTGTTTCGCCGATTCCCGCGGAACAAACTCATGAAGCGGCGGATCCAGCAACCTGACAACTACCGGAAAGCCGTCCATTGCCGCGAGAGTTCCTTTGATGTCTTTCTTTACAAAAGGATACAACTCGTTAACGGCCGCTTTTCTCTCTTCAACGGTCTTGGATATGATCATTTTGCGAAGGATGAACAACGGCTGTTCTGAGCCTTTGCCGTAGAACATATGCTCGGTCCTGAAAAGCCCGATGCCTTCAGCGCCGAAATTACGCGCTTTCTGCGCGTCTTCCGGAGACTCGGCATTGGTGCGGATACCCAATTTCCTGAAACCGTCGCAGATCTTCAGGAAATCAGTCAGGATCTGGTTCTCTTCGCCTACATCCATCATGGGCAGCTTACCCGCATACGCGTTACCCTTGGTGCCGTTAAGCGTGATCCAGTCCCCTTCTTTAAGGACCACATCGCCGCACTTTACTTCTTTGCGAACCGAATCCACATGCAGAGCGCCGCAACCGACTATACAGCATTTACCCCAGCCGCGGGCAACCAATGCGGCATGAGAAGTCATACCGCCGCGGGCTGTAAGAACAGCCTCAGCCGCGCGCATGCCTTCAACGTCTTCCGGATTAGTCTCTTCCCGCACCAGGATAACCTGCTTACCCTGCTTCCTCCACTCCACCGCGTCCGCCGCGTTAAAAACAATTTGTCCATTCGCTCCTCCGGGGCCTGCGGGAAGGCCTTTTGCCAGGACTTTGGTAACCAGTTCGACTTTAGGATCGATAACCGGGTGAAGAAGCTCATCAAGCTGGCTGGGAGTTACACGCATAACAGCCTGATCCTTAGTGCACAGC
>JBAYMQ010000073.1:0-5754 GCA_041663465.1 Candidatus Omnitrophota bacterium
TAAAATCGGCCGGCATGGCGAAGTTCATGAACAAAAATGTGGCCGGGGTATTTGTCCCCGACAGTCTTATTAAGGAAATGGAAGGCACGAAAGACAAAGTGGGGCAATCGGTAGCTATAGCGGTGAGGCTCATCAAGGAGTTGAAGTCTATGTGCCAGGGCGTGCATATAATGCCTATCGGCTGGGACACGGTGGTTCCGCGCGTTCTCGAAGAGGCCGGGCTATGAAAGTAGTTGTTATAGGCTCGTCGATCGCCGGCCATACTGTGGCAACAGAGCTCCGGCAGGCGCATCAGGATTGTTCCATTACTCTGATCACTCAGTCTCCTTATCCCGCGTATGACAAACGTAAATTTTTGGATTATCTGACGGGTGTTGTGAAGGAAAAGGATCTGTTCCTGGTCCAACCCGATTTTTATCAGCAGCACAATATAAATTTCCTCAAAGAATATAAAGCGGTAGCGGTGGCTCCGGTCAGGAAACAGGTGTCCTACAAAAATAAGACCGATCGCCGCGAAACGGTGGATTATGATCTTCTGGTTGTTTGTTCCGGGACCAAGACCGTGCTGCCTGAAGTCGACGGCATACACAAGGATGGGATATATACCCTGGATTCGCTTCCGGAGTATAAGGAATTTCGCAGCCACCTGATCTCGGATCCGGTCTGTATCATGGGCTCCGGCAGCGGCGCTTTGTCGGTCGCGCACGCGTTGGCGCTTAAACATAAAGAAGTCAAGGTTATTTCCAGCGGCCTTTCTGCCGGGATTTCCCAGGACAGCGCTGTTGAGATCCTGGCAACCGATGTGGTGGAACTTATCGGAGAAGCGGGCATACAGGCTATCAGGTTGCGGGAAGGCAAGATCATCGGGACCAGTTTGCCGGTTTATATGCCTGAACCTAAGAACGCAAATATAGATTTTTTGAGAGATCTGGTTATAGAATTCGAAAGCGGCCGCATTAGTGTCGATGACGCGATGCGTACGAGTGCCGCTAATATTTACGCGGCGGGATCGGTGTGCGTAAATAAAACCCGGCCGAATACCGATAAATCATGGGATGATGTTATAATCGAGAGCAAGATCTGCGCGGAAAGTCTTGTTCATGCTATGGGAGGCTGATATGTCTGCTGACGTTTTAGTGCAACTGGGAACAAAAGGTGCCGATGCCGTTTGCGCGTTGACGCGCGCGGAGCTGGAAAAATCGATACAGAAGCACGGGAAAACCGCTGCCGCGGCGTTCCCGGGAACTAATTTCTATCTGCCTTTGGCCCTCGCGTTATTGAATAAAGAGGTTAAGACGCTGGAGGATTGCCGAGCGGTATTGGAACAGGCTGAGGGATTGAATAAAAATAAACCCGCGGCTAACGGCATGACGATCTCCGCGCTGGGAGGGGTTTTGAACAAGGGCGTTGCCACGCTTTTGTGCGAAGAGATCCTCGCGGTATTGCATGTAATGGACAAAAAACATCCGCAGGACGGTTTCGCGGGATTCCTGCCCGATTCTCTGCTGCGTTCGCTGGGTCTCCAGCTGGTCGACGGCAGGATCGCGGGCGTCGCGGTGATCCTGGGTCCGGCAAAAGATGAAGATGCCGCGGTTAAAATGATCCAGGACTTCCAGGTTAACAGCATCGTTAGCATTCTCGTCGGCAATGTAAAAGGTCTGACGCTCAAGAAACAATTGGAGAATAAAGGCGTTGAACTCGGGCTTGAGAATTATATCGTTCCTCTGGGTGAAGATTATTTATCCGCGATCTACGCGGTGAACTGGGCGGTGCGCGCGCCTCTTATCTACGGCGGGTTCAAACCGGGGCAGTGGGAAGGAATAGCCGATTATGTCAGGCACCGGGTGCCCGCGTTCGTGGTCCTCCTGAGCCATGTTGATGAGATCCTGGTGGCAACGGGGTTGGGCACTTTGGCCTTCGGCCTGCCGATCATCACCGACCTTGAAGTTCCGCAGTTGCCCAAGATCGACACGACATTGTTCGAAGCGCTGGTAACGGAAAAGGATTATGCAAAGATCGTTTCGCAGTGTATCCTGACGCGCGGCATCAAGGTGAAACGGACACAGGTAGCCATTCCGGTATCGTATGCAGCCGCTTTTGAAGGCGAACGCGTGCGCAAAGAAAATCTGTACGCGGAGTTCGGGGGTAAAGGCGGGACATCGTTCGAGTTCCTGACAAGCGCTGCGATCAACGAGATCGAGGACGGCAAGGTCTCGGTCATCGGCCAGGACGTGGACAAACTTACGGATGGGAAGAAATCCATGCCGTTGGCCATTATCGTGAAGGTCGCCGGCCGCAAGATGCAGAAAGATTTCGAGCCTATCCTGGAACGCCAGATACACCGGTTCGTCAATTACGCCCAAGGGATCATGCATATCGGCCAGCGCGATATTAACTGGATCAGGATATCGAAAGAGGCTTTTGAGAAGGGTTTCCGCCTTAAACATATCGGCGTGCTCCTTCACGCGATGCTGCATTCTGAATTCAGCGCCATTGTTGATAAGATACAGGTCGAGATCTATACGAAGAAAGAGGATGTTGAGAAGCTCCAGGCGAAAGCCTTGAAGGTGTACGACGAACGGGATGAACGGTTAAGCGGCATGTCGGATGAATCGGTCGACACGTATTATTCCTGCACGCTCTGCCAGAGTTTCGCGCCGAATCACGTGTGTATTATCACCCCCGAACGCCTGGGGTTGTGCGGCGCGTATTCCTGGCTGGACGGCAAAGCCGCGTTCGAGATCAATCCGACAGGGCCGAATCAGCCGCTGGCCAAGGGCAAAACGCTCGATGCGCGGCTGGGGCAGTGGGATAAGATAAATCAATTCGTATATGATACGTCGAACAAGACGATCGATAAGGTCAGCATGTATTCTCTTATGGACGCGCCGCAGTCGTCCTGCGGCTGTTTTGAATGCATCCTGGCCGTGGTGCCGGAGGCCAACGGCGTAATGATCGTGAATCGCGATTTTGTCGGCATGACCCCCAGCGGGATGACGTTTACGACCCTGGCCGGATCCGTAGGCGGCGGCGTGCAGACCCCGGGTTTCCTGGGGATCGGAAAACTGTATGTCGCCAGTAAAAAATTCATATTAGCCGAAGGCGGTTTAAAGCGGCTCGTGTGGATGCCCAGGGAACTAAAAGAAGTCCTCGCGGATAAGCTAAAGAAACGCGCGCAGGAGCTCGGGTCGCCGGATCTGATCGATAAGATAGCCGATGAGACGAACGCGACAACCGCTGAAGAGCTCGTGGCGTATTTGCAAAAGGTCAGGCATCCGGCTCTGGAGATGGAACCGCTCGTTTGAAACGTCCGGGGAGGGGATACGGTATGCAGACAAGTGCCCGGCCGGTCAATCTGTTTTTTTTCGCCGCGGCGATGATGCTTTTTATCGCCGGGGCCGGGTGCGTGGAATTGAAATATTCCGCCCAGAACCGCCTCGGCGACCCTGTCGCGATCAAATCGTCCCGTCCTTTATCGTCAGTGTATTTTTCGTTCCCGAACGCCCGCCCTAAAGACAAGCAATACGCGGGCGATTTTACCTCAACGTTCATCGCGTCGCTTGAGGAAAAAGGCTTTACTGCCGCCGTCTCTCCGGATTCCGCCGACATCGTCATAACAGCTTCCGTGATCTTCTATCGCAAAGCGCAGGGTACGTTTCTGTTCGTTTTGATCGTGCCCACATACCGCTTTAACGAAGAGTATGACGGTATTGCCATGAAGGTGGCCTATAAAACGGATAAAGGGCGTTGGCATAAGAAATACCGCGTGTATTATCGCGGTTGGCTGGATGGCGACATGGAAATAGCTTCCAATCTTCTCCGTAAGGCGATCCTCAAAGATATCAGCCCTCCCGGGGCTTGAATCCTCCCTTTGCCTCGACGCGGCACCTGGGTAGAGAAAAGTCAGTATAAAGCAGAAACCGGCCCTTTTAAATTCCCAATCCGTAGTATAAACTAATATCGAAAAGATGGTTATATCCCTTGTAACAAGGAGCAGGCGATGTCGCGTCCTTTGTCCGGTGATAAAGATTTGTATGAGCGGTTGCGCGGAGACGGTGTTATGGCCCCTCGCGATATGTGCGAGTGTTTTTTCCGCCGCATAACCGAGGACACAACGGCTATTAAATTGATCTGTCAGGAGTGGATCAATGCAGACCGGCCAATGCCTGTTTCAGATGCCCGGAAAATACTTTTGTGCGCGCGCGATATAGAGATCATTGTGCATACGATCGCCGCCGATTCCAAGGAAGATGTCATATTCAGGCAATTTACGGATAGCGTGCCATTGCATCCAGCGATCCGGGAGCTGTTCACTCATCAACTGGGTAACGACGTGTACGCTATTAATATAGTGGTGGGCGATTATACCGATTCGCTGGATCCCCGTCCTATCCCGACTGAGGATATCCGCAAAGTTCTGATCCATACCGGGGCGATCGCTGATTTCATTGCCGCGTACAGTAAAGCCATGCCGGTACATGTTTCCGGACAGGACAGCCGGGGAGCCGGAAATATATACCGGTTGTTATTCGACTCGTTCTCCGACGGCCTCGTAAGGTTCGATACACAGGGGGCGGTCGCGGAATGTAACGACGCTTTTTTAAAAATGATAGGATATGGCAGGGATGAAATATCGCGTTTATCCGCTCATGAACTTTGTCCTTATACCTGGCGGATGATCCAGCGCGACCTGTCGGGAACCGGCGCGGTCGCCTTGCCGGCGGGTTCTGTCGAGGAATTCGAACGGGAATGCGTGCGCAAAGACGGGATTATCCTTCCGGTAGTGATCAAGTCGTGGCGGATCCATAACGATCAGAACCAGCCCGCGGGCAGGTGGGCGATCGTGCGGGATATCAGCGCGACACGCACGGAACAACGGGCCGTCCTGCGCGAGGTATGGGCCACGCAAACCGTCATTGAAAAGATGGGCGATGGGATAACCTTAAGCGATGAAACCGGGCACTTCGAGATCTTCAATTCAAAGATGACGGAGCTAACCGGCTATACCATTGACGAGGTGAACAGGTCCGGAGATTTAAACAGCCTTATCTATCCTGATCCCGCAGAGCGGAATAAAACCCTGGAGGGCATAGGCGCGGTTATCGCGCAACGCGGCTCTCACGAAGCGGAATCTGTGATCTGCGCGAAAGATGGTACGCGCAAGGTTGTTTTAGTGACGACGTCGTTTATACGCTATCGCAAACAGGATATGTTTTTAAGTGTTTGGCGCGATA
The DNA here is from genome assembly GCA_041663465.1 of Candidatus Omnitrophota bacterium. Lineage (GTDB taxonomy): Bacteria > Omnitrophota > Gorgyraeia > Gygaellales > Profunditerraquicolaceae > JAGOOP01. The sequence continues at coordinate 5,235 of JBAYMQ010000073.1, forward strand.
TCACCGCGCAGCGCCGCGCTGAGGCCGCGTTGCATAGGCGGGAGGAATTTACAGGTCAGATGATCCAGGGGTCTAGCGCGCCGACATTTGTCCTGGACCGCGATCACAAGGTTATTGTTTGGAATGCCGCGTGCGAGGCTATGACGGGTATACAGGCGCGCGATGTTATCGGCACCACAGACCATTGGAAGGGGTTCTATGCGTCCAAGCGCCCCTGCCTGGCGGATTTTATCCTTGACGGCAATCCTCAGGATATATCGTCATATTATACGTCAAACCGGAAGTCGGACTATTTATACAATGGCCAGCACGCGGAAAGCTGGTTGACCACGCATGACGGCAAGGAACGATATCTTATGTTCGACGCCGTCCCTATTGTTGACGCTGCCGGCGCCACCGTTGCCGTCATAGAGACGTTGTTCGACGATACTCAGGGCACCGTGGCGGAGCGCGAGCGCAAGTTGTTGAATACTGAACTGGTGAAATCAAATGATAAGTTGAAGGATCTGGCGCTGAAAGA
>JBAYMQ010000074.1:0-5738 GCA_041663465.1 Candidatus Omnitrophota bacterium
CAATATCGCCTTCATCTATGGCGCGGGCAATAGCCGATATCGGTTTGTTAAGCGCTCTTACCGCCGCCCGGGGGCCGATGCCGGATACAGTGATAAACGCTTCAAAAAATTCTTTCTCTATCTCATTGAGGAAACCGATCAGGACCGGGATACTGCGTGACGGCTCGACTTGATGGTAATGAAAGGTAACGAGCTCCACGTTCCCGTCGCTATCCGCCTGTCCGCCTATACGCTCCAGGCTTGCCACGGGCACGAACACCTGATAGGTGATGCCGCCCATTTCGATCAAAAGCGCATTCGTTTGTTGCTCGACAATTTTGCCTTTTATGCGTGCGATCATTGTTTGTGTAAGGCCAGTATACGCGTCAGGTCTTTATTCCGGTTATGATCCCGATACGCCATCGCGAGCGCAAGGGCATCGGTTATATCGAAATATTCGGGTATTGCCTGCAAGCGCAACTGGGAAACTACCATACGCTGCACCTGTTGTTTTGTCGCGTGGCCGTTGCCTACCACGGATCTTTTTACCTGGGTCGCCGCATACTCGACAATCGGCACATTAAGATGCGCCGCCGCCAGCACAATGGTTCCCCGCGCCTGTCCGAGCTGGAATGCGGTCGTCGTATGCTTAAGGTGCACGAATACTTTTTCAAGGATCATCACGTCGGGTTCCTGCCGCCGGAGAACATCGCTGATCCCTGTGTATATCGCATCGAGCCGGTCCTGAAGGATCTGGCAGGCTTTCGTTTGCACCGTTCCCGATGTTACGTGAACGGATTCTCCGCCCGAACAATCGATCACGCCGTAGCCGGTGACCTGAAGCGCCGGATCGACCCCTATGATCCTCATATCAATTTATTCCGCTTCTTCCGCGTCCATCTGCGCCATGACATCATCCGGGATATCCGAATTGTCATAAACGTTCTCCACATCGTCATGTTCTTCAAGCGTGTCGATCAGGTCTTTTAGTTTTTTCGCGTTAGCCAGGTCAAGTTTGACCGTTGAAGACGGGACCATGGTCACTTCGGCGGTCTCGCATTTGATCCCTTTGGCCTCCAGCGCCGCTTTGATGGCTTCAACTTTCTGCGGCGCGCTGTATATTTCAAACTGCGTGCCTTCGGTCTTTATATCGTCAGCGCCCGCATCGAGCGCGATGGTCATAACGTCGTCTTCGCTGGCGCCTTCTTTGTCGATCGCGATAAACCCTTTCATGGTGAACATCCAGCTTACGGACCCGCCGAGGTTGCCGCCGGTCTTGGACATGATATTCCTGACCTCAGCCGCGCACCGGTTTTTATTGTCGGTAATAGCGTCGATCAAAATGGCAACGCCCCCGGGGCCGAAGCCTTCATACTTGACGCCTTCGTAAACGACGCCCGGGACTTCGCCCGTACCGCGTTTAATGGCCATTTTAATGTTATCCAAAGGCATGTTCGCTTCTTTTGCCCTGGCCATGACCGTGCGCAGTTTCGAATTCTGATCGGGATTCCCGCCGCCTTCACGGGCGATGATCGTGATCTCTTTGATCAATCTTGTGTATGTGGCGCCCTTCTTCGCGTCGGCGACCGCCTTTTTCCCCTTATTTGTCTTCCATTTTGAATGACCTGACATGGTATTATCCTCCTTAGAGATAACTGATTACAGGTTGTGTGTAATGAGATAAGTGGTGTAAGCCGAGTTTAGTTATTGTGGTCATTTCTCTCGACGCCGGGGTCACCCCCGGCGCTCTAGCAGCCAACCCGAAGCTTATTACGGGGCGGGCAGCCCCACGCTTCCTACATGGCATTGCTCCGCGCAGAGATTGCTCGTTTCACCCCCGCACCGTTTCCGGTAAGGGACTCGTCTCTGTAGCTCTGATCCTCATGTGCCTCGCGGCACACGGGCTGGGAATTACCCGCTGCGCTGCCCTCAGGAGCCCGGACTTTCCTCCCCGGACGCTTGCGCATCCGGAGTAACCACCCCCACCTATCTCTTTAATGCGTCCTTTACCGCTTGCGTCGCCAATTTATCCGCCGGCGCATTTTGTTCGCGCGGGATATGCTGGAACGATACTTCTTTAAAACCGGTCAAAAGATTCACGGCCTGCGTATAGAGGCCGATGATATTCGGGCTCTTAACCTTATATTCCTTCTTCATCTGCCGGCACAAAAGTTCGCTGTCCGATTTTATCCTGATAGCGTCGGCTTTAAGAAGAAGCCCCTCTTGCAGCGCATGCAATAACGCCGTATATTCGGCTATATTATTTGTAGCCGAACCTATAAACCTGCCGATTTCCCTGATAACGCAACCGTCTTTTATTATGATTATTCCGATGCCGCTTGGTCCGGGATTTCCTTTTGAAGCGCCGTCAATAAAAAAATCGAGTTTAGTCATTCGGGATGTACAAGATCCTATTGCACACTTCGCAGGTGACCATGTGGTCGTACATCTGGATAGAATTGATGACCTGAGGCGGGACGAACATATGACATCCTTTACAGGTCGAGTCTTTAACCGCCACGATAGCCAATCCCTCACGGTTATGCAGGATCCGGTCATACTGGGTCAGAAGAGATTTATCTATTCCGGGCAGTATCTGCTGCCGTTGTGAGCTCAGCGTAGCCAGTCTTTCTTCTATCTCTTTCATCTCCAGCTCTACTTTTTTCTTTTGATCGTTAAAAACCTTTTCCTCTTCCGCCAGTTTCTTTTTCTCTTCCTCCACCACGGCCTTTGTCCGCTCGATCTTCTCCATAGCTTCAAGGATCTTATCCTCTACAAGGGAACCGTCGGCTTTACTATCCTGGATCTGCGAGAGCATGGTGTTGTATTCTTTATTGGTTTTCAACTGGTATAACTGCCCCTGAAGTTTTTTGGTATTTTCTTCTTTTGCCCCCAGTTCCAGCTCCCTGTCCTTTTTTTCTTTTTGAGCGTCGAGATACGCTTTCTCGGACAGCGTCAACGACTTCTTCTTTTCCTCGAACGCGAGCCTCAATACCTCTATCTCGGCGGGCTTTGTTATTTTTTCATCATTGAGAGTGTATATCTGGCTGTCGATCGCCTGCAACTGGAGAAGGTTTTCTAACTGCGTTTTTAGTTGTCCCACGATACCTATTCCTTTCTCGGCGTTGAAAAAATGGTGGGCGCAATAGGACTTGAACCTATGACCTCCACAATGTGAATGTGGCGCTCTAACCAACTGAGCCATGCACCCGCGAAATGTCGCTGTATGGCGTGTCCTGCGTCTGCCGACGGATAACAGGCAGAAACATCCCGGCAGTCCCGCTTATGCCACTCAAAGATCGGGCGGGATTCCTGTATCCGCCGAATAAAAAATTGGGCCCAGGAGGGTTCGAACCTACGACCAAGAGATTATGAGTCTCCTGCTCTACCGCTGAGCTATGGGCCCGAATGTCAATAGTTTAGGGAATATGCCTTCCGGGATTGACCTTTCAGGCTCTTTCATCATCCTCACACTAAATCAAACCCGGTATTATATACTCCGGTTAAGGAGATAATTTTACCATATAAACAAATTAAATGCAAATTAAAATGCGTGTCACGCAGGTGCATATAACCCGATGAAATAACCGCACTTATTTACTCTTTTCGGCCTTTAAAGCCGCTTCATCCGCAACAGACAGATCGAGCCCGTTAAAATACGGGGATTGCCGCAGAACCATCACGAATCGCTTAATATCATCTATTTCAGCCTGGGCTTCGCCTACCGCGCATTCCAATACATGTCCACCTTTAGTCTTGTCCTGACTTAAAAAATGCAGGTGGTATCCGCCGACGTTTATCCCGGCCATGTAATCCGGCATCCTGAAACCGATCAAGGTTCCCTCGATATCCCGGAATTCAAAAAAAGTCTGATGGCTGGCGACTTCAGCGAATAACGGATATGGCTTATTTTGAGCCGGTACGCTTCTAACCCTGATATAATTGAATTTACCCTCTATTTTGACGGCATAAGGAATGTTCTTAGTAGGCAGCCGGCTATCAATAAACCCGCGCAAAGAGGCAAAATCCGGCTTCTCTATGATAAGATACCGGGCATCGGCGTTAAAAAATGTCGCCATCGCGAATGGGGATTTCGCGTTTCCGCCCATACGCCGGACCGTTCCGTCGGATTTAACCTGGTAAAATATTCCATACAGTTCTATAGCTTCCCCGTCAAGCCTGTCAAATGTGCCCAAGCCGAAGTCTCCGTTCCCGGCGATCTCGCGCAAAGTAACTTTACCGTCATAATCGCCCCGCATCAACCCGTTTAAGGTAGAGACCTGATATAGCGCATCGCCGTTTTTTATCCGCGGCGCGTAAATGATGACCCCCGCGACGAACGCTATGACAATAAGCAAAACAGAGATCTTAAATATCTTCATTTCAGCCCCTTCTTCAATTAGCGATAAATCTTATCGCTTTGATCCTGGACAATAATGATCCCCTTTTCGAACCCCGGCCAAGATCAAGATCGGAAACCACCACTCTATTTATCACGCGCACCGTATTCCCGTCGCGATAACCCCAGGCGGAATGTATGCCATATGGCCTGCCGCCTTCCATGCCCAGATATAAGATGATATGGCCTTTCATGTATAAAATAACAGTACCGCCGGAGGCCTTCTCGGCTAAAAGCTTATTTTTTTCAGCGTCGCTATTATTAAATCCATTGAACTCGCCAAGCATGATGCCGGAATCAGCCTGGGCGGAAGAGTTCCGCGGAAGGATCAATCCAACCGTACCGAAGACCTGCTGTATAAAGCGGGAACAGTCCTGCTCCCCATACATCCCTCCCCACCCGTAAGGCGCGTTAAGAAGCTTAAAAGCCTGTTGGATAACGGTCCTTGGAGTATAAACAAGATACCCCATGTTAAGATCCGCCTTATTCATATAGCAAATTTTAAAGATCGCGCTGCCGTCGCCGCCGCGCATCGGGATAATAACCCGCGCGCTTTCTCCGGGATCAACGGCCTTTACTATGAGCTTTGTACCCATCTGGACAAAATCATAATATTCAGTTAACCGCGGGTCGAGGTAAATATCGGCTTTAGGACTTATCACAACGGCGAAATCATCCCGGTTAAAATAATCATTTAATTCAGCCCGGCCGCACGTTACTACGTTAGAAGCTTCCGCCCAACCGGAAGCTGTAGCGCTCACGACATAGAACCATTTCTTATCCCTGCTTTTATGAAGGATAGCTACCGGGGTCGTCATATCCAAAGCGCTATTTTGCAATTCATCAAAATCGAGATCGAAGGCCTTAGCGTATAATCCATCATGAACAGGTAAAACCCGTAAATCCGCATATTCCGAAATAAAACCATAGAGCAGCTTTATTCCCGGGGGAATTGCCGCCAAATCGGCATTCATCCTTATGCGCCCATAAAAATCCGCGCCAGCCAAAGAGCCGTCTTTCAAATATAGCTTAACCCCCGCTAAACCCGTTAATTGGCCCTCTATATCACGGATAAGATCATTACCTGGATACGGATCTGAAATGCCGCGTATATCCCGGGTTAAACCAAGCCCGGTCATTATTCTATCGTTAAACGCCTGTATTCCCGATGGAGAAATAACAACTTTATCCGGGAATGCGTTACGGCTGATCCAAAACCCGGGCGATTTCATTTGCCGGATAGTGCCGGGTATCGCGCTGGGAGCGCTATAATAAAGCCTTTCGCCCGCCGCAACGCACCCGCAGCAAAGAAACAACAATAATAAAACAGTATATCTTCTCATAACATATATCATAAAGC
>JBAYMQ010000075.1:0-5729 GCA_041663465.1 Candidatus Omnitrophota bacterium
CGCTTAAGAAAAAGATAGGCTATGAAGGTTCAGATTGATCAGATAAGGCCCGAAGGGCTGACTATCGAAGGATCGGTTGATCCACAGAGCCTTGATCTTAATACGGAAATTGTCAGTTTTAATTCGCCTCTCAAGATAGAAGCCGGATTGCGCAGGGTCGGCGATGTCGTGAATGTATCGTTGACCGTAGGCGGTTCCCAGTCAATGGTGTGCTGCCGGTGCCTGGCTGAATTTACCGTTGGTGTCGCAAAAAATTTTAGTGTTGATTATCCGTTGGAAAAAGGCACGCGTTTTATAGACCTTGATCCGGATATCAGGGATTGTATCATGCTTGATTATCCCCTGAAGCCTTTGTGCAAAGGAAACTGCAAAGGCCTGTGCCCGCGGTGCGGGGCGAATCTTAATGATGTCACAAAATGTGATTGTGATTAATATGTAAGGAGGAAATACAATGCCATTACCAAAACGAAGACATTCGAGTACCCGGGGAAAGAAACGAAGAACACACTGGAAAATTTCCAATCCCGGCCTGGTAGTATGTCCGCAATGCAAGACTTCCAAATTGTCCCATCGGGTGTGCCCGGTTTGCGGCAGCTATGGCGGGAAAACCGCGATGGAGATCAAGGTTAAAGCTGAAAAGAAGAAGGAAAAATAACCCCAAATAAAATCTATGAGAATAGTCGTCGATGCAATGGGCGGGGATCACGCGCCTGAAGTCGTGATCGATGGTGCGATAGCCGCTATCAAGGAATACGGCGTTGAGGTGGTTTTGGTCGGAGATCAGGCCAGGATCGACGCTCTCCTTAAGAAGAAGAAATTCTGTTCGGATAAGCTGTCTGTCTGCCCGTCGACTGAAGTGATCGAGATGAATGATCCTGCCGCGATCAGCGTCAGGCGTAAGCGTAATTCATCGATTGTCGTTGGTTTGAAGCTTGTTAAGGACGGCAAGGCTGACGCGTTTGTCAGCGCGGGCAATACCGGCGCCGCTGTCTGCGCGGGAACGTTGACATTAGGATTGTTGCCTGGCGTTGAGCGGCCCGGGATCGCTATCGTAATGCCGAGCCTGAAGGGCTTTTTTCTCATCATGGATGTCGGGGCGAATATCGATCCGAAACCCGTGCATCTGATGCAATATGGCATTATGGCTGAAGCATACGGCCGCGAGATCCTCGGGCAGCAGAATCCAAGCGTGGGTTTGTTGAATGTCGGTGAAGAGGAGTCAAAGGGGACGGAGTTTTTGAAAGAGTCTTTTGAATTGCTTTCGAAAACGAAGCTTAATTTCATCGGCAATGTGGAGGGCAAGCATTTGTTCAGCGGTGAATGCGATGTTGTTATCTGCGACGGATTTGTCGGGAACGTTACGTTAAAGGTGTCTGAATCGCTCGCTGAAGCCATGCAGTTGTTCCTGAAGAGGCATATCTTAAGCAATCCGTTGGGGATCCTGGGCGCGTTGCTTCTTAAATCGAGTTTCCGCAGCTTCAAAAAAGATATAGATTATTCGGAATATGGCGGCGCGCTGTTATTGGGCGTAAACGGCGTCGTGATCATCAGCCATGGCCGATCGAACGCGTACGCCATAAAGAATGCTATCCGCGTCGCAAAAAAAGAAGTCGAGAATAAGTTCAACGAAAAGCTCGCCGCGGCGATCAGTTTGATAGCCCCGGGTATTTCTCAACCCGGCGCGTAGTATCCCAGGACAATCATATGAAAAAAGTAGGCATAATAGGTGTGGGGAAGTATCTTCCTAAAAAAATCCTGACCAACTCCGACCTTGAAAAAATGGTCGATACGTCTGATGAATGGATCACGACGCGCACCGGGATAAAGGAGCGGCATATTGCCGCGAAAGACGAGGCGACAAGTGATCTCGCGGCGAATGCGGCCCTCGAGGCGCTCAAAGAAGCGGGTATTAAACCGGCGGATCTGGATCTGATCATTGTCGCGACTATAACTCCTGATGTTTCTTTCCCCGCGACCGCGTGTTTTGTTCAGACGAAACTCGGCGCGAAGAAAGCTATTTGTTTCGACATATCAGCCGCCTGCGCGGGGTTTATCTACGCGATAGGGATCGCTAAGCAATTTATCGCTTCCGGTACCTGTGCTAATGCGCTGGTGGTGGGCGCTGAAGTGTTATCCCGCATTACCGATTGGAAGGACAGGTCTACCTGCGTATTATTCGGTGACGGCGCGGGCGCCGCGGTTCTCGCGGGAACTGAAACGGGCGGCATACTGTCCTCATACCTTGGGTGCGAGGGGCAGTATACTGATTTGTTGTATATGCCCGCGGGAGGCTCCAGGCTTCCGGCGTCTCAAGAGACGCTTGACGCGCGGCAGCATTATATCAAGATGGCGGGGAATGAGGTTTTTAAGATAGCGGTTATGTCAATGATCGAGGCCGCGCAGACAGCCATGAAACAAGCCGGGTTGCAATCCGCGGATATCGACTGGATCATCCCTCACCAGGCTAACCTTCGGATCATAGATGCGGTGTCCAAACGGCTGGGATGCGTGAATGCCAGGATATATCTTAATATCGAGAAATATGGCAATATGTCTTCCGCGTCAACCGCGATAGCAATGGTAGAGGCTGCTCAAGAGGATAAAATTAAAAAAGGCGATATCGTTCTGCTTGTCGCGTTCGGCGCCGGCCTTGTTCGCGGAGCGACTATCATTAAATGGTAACCTCGTCATTGCGAGCCACGCAGTGGCGAAGCAATCTGTTTTCAGATTGCTTCGTCGCCTTCGGCTCCTCGCAATGACGGTAAGCGGGATCTATGGAAAAAACAGCGTTTTTGTTTGCGGGTCAGGGCAGTCAGTATACCGGTATGGGGAAGGATCTGTACGAGACTTTTCCTGAAAGTAAGGCTGTTTTTGACCAGGCGTGCGAGGTTTTGGGTTTTGATCTGACGAAACTGATGTTTGAGGGGCCTGACAGCGCGCTCAAACCCACTAATATTTCCCAGCCGGCCATTGTCACTATGACGATTGCCGCGTTTGAAGCGTTCAAGAAACATCAGCCTGTCACTCCGGCGTTTTGCGCGGGTTTGAGTTTAGGGGAGTATTCGGCGTTGATCGCCGCAGGCAGCATGAATTTCAGGGAGGGTATCGCTCTTATCAAGAAACGCGGCGAGATAATGGAAGAATCTGCGGTCAAGAATCCGGGGAAGATGGCCGCGGTCCTCGATCTGGCTGCGGATAAGATAGAAGCTATCTGTAAGTCTGCCGGCGCCCAGATCGCGAATTTGAATTGTCCGGGACAAACCGTGATCACCGGAACCGCGGACGCTGTGGCTAAGGCGTCGGAGGCGTGCGCGGCCTCGGGTGCCAAGCGCGTGATACAGCTTGAAGTTTCCGGAGGTTTTCATTCATCTCTTATGCTTGAGGCGTCAGTTAAACTGCGCGAAATATTGAACGGTATCCCGATGCGCGACGCTGAGATCCCGGTTATAAGTAATTATACGGCTCAGCCGCAGCTGCAAAGCGGCGTGATCAAAGAAAACCTCGTCAAACAGATACATTCATCAGTACGGTGGGAAGAATCGATGCGATATTTACGCAGCCAGGGGGTTGTGAATTTCGTTGAATTCGGCCCGGGAAAAGTCCTCAAAGGCTTGATGCGCAGGATAGATCCGGATGCGGTAGTGTCCAATATCGAGAAAAAGGATACAATAGGAGGAATACGATGAGATTAGCGGGTAAAGTCGCGTTAGTCACGGGTGGAGGCAGAGGGATCGGCCGTGAGATCGCTATGACGCTGGCCGGGGAAGGCGCCGATATCGTTATCTGGGATGTCAATCCGGCCGATGCGCAGAATACGTGCAAAGAGATCGAGTCTCAGGGCAGGAAAACCCTTGCGGATCAGGTGGATGTGACGAATTATGAGAGCGTTGAAGCCGCGGTTAACAAAATTCTTGACAAATGTGGGAAGATTGATATATTAGTTAACAATGCTGGGATAACCAAAGACAATTTGTTATTGCGAATGTCCCAGCAAGAGTGGGACGCGGTCATAAACGTGAATCTTAAAGGCACGTTTAATTGCACAAAGGCTGTTTTTCGCCCTTTAAGCAAGCAGCGTTCGGGCAGGATAATCAATATAGCTTCGATCATTGGCATTATAGGGAATTACGGACAGGCTAATTATGCCGCGTCGAAAGCCGGCATCATAGCTTTGACGAAGACCGCGGCGCGGGAACTTGGATCGCGCAATGTCACGGTTAACGCTATCGCCCCGGGGTTTATCCAGACTGAAATGACCGCGAAGCTTCCGGAGGATGTCAAGGCTAAGATGATGGCAGCCATACCAATGGGAAAACTCGGGACACCGAGGGATGTGGCTAATGCTTGTTTATTTCTTGCCTCAAATGAGGCTGATTATATAACCGGCCAGACGATTGTCGTGGACGGTGGTATGGTGATGGTATAAATCAAGGAGGAAGAATGGCCGTTGAAGAGAAAGTTAAAGCGATTATTGCCGAACAGTTGGGTGTAAAACCGGAAGAAGTCGTGCCGGACGCGTCATTCGTTGACGATCTGGGCGCCGATTCTCTTGATACCGTAGAGCTTGTCATGGCGTTTGAAGAGGAATTCGGTATTGAGATCCCGGATGAGGACGCGGAGAAGATCACTAAAGTAACGGACGCGGTGAAGTATATTGAAGAAAAGACCGCTAATAAATAAAAGGATTATGATTCCTTAACATAAACATTCGCCCCCCTTGGATTGCATAGCAAGATAAGGGGGGCAAAATGTTAATGGATACCGAAATGGAAAAACGTGTCGTCGTAACGGGGCTTGGGCTTATATCGTCGCTGGGTAACAATGTGGCTTCTAACTGGAAAAATCTGCGTGAAGGGGTTTCCGGTATCGGCCCGTTGGAAACCTTTGACGTGTCCGCCTATGACGCCCGGATAGCTTCCGAGGTTAAAGGGTTCGACCCGTTATCTTTCGGTATGACCCTTAAGGATTCCAGGCGCCTGGAGAAGTTCGTGTTGTACGCGCTTGCGGCGAGTAAACAGGCGATCACTGATTCCGGGCTTGATGTCGAAAAGGAAGACCGGGAACGCATCGGTGTTGTAGTCGGATCGGGGATCGGAAGCCTCCGGATCATTGAGGCGGAGTACGAAACCCTCCTCAGCAAGGGCCCGTCGAGGATTTCCCCATTTTTGATCCCCAGCCTTATTGTCAACGAAGCGGCGGGTCATATCGCTATCACCTATGGGTTTATGGGGCCTAACGCCTGCGTTACCACTGCCTGCGCTTCGGGATCTCACGCGCTTGGGGATGCGTTGCGGATTATCCAGCGCGGCGACGCGGATGTTATGATCTCCGGAGGCACTGAAAGCAGTATTACGAAGCTTGGGGTGAGCGGCTTTTGCGCGTTGAAAGCACTTTCTACCCGGAATGACGATCCTCAAAAGGCTTCACGCCCTTTTGACGCCCAGCGCGATGGTTTTGTCATGGCAGAAGGGTGCGGGATAGTTGTCCTTGAATCTTTGGAACACGCGCAGGAACGGGGCGCGAAGATCTACGCTGAGTTCGCCGGATACGGCGCATCGTGCGACGGTTATCACGCGACAGCTCCCGATCCGGAGGGCCGCGGCGCGTCTTTATCGATCAAATGGGCGCTGAAAGATGCCAGGATAGACCCGCAAAAAGTGGATTACATTAATGCCCACGGCACATCTACCAAGTTGAATGATAAAGTAGAGACTCTCGCTATAAAGAAA
>JBAYMQ010000076.1:0-5691 GCA_041663465.1 Candidatus Omnitrophota bacterium
CAACCACGCGTTCATCCGGTTTTATGCCCGCGGTCCGGAATAAGTTATCCACCCATTGCTCCGCCCGCAGGTTTACTGGGACAAAAAATTCCTTATCGCGCGGTTCTATCCCGAGAGTGCGCACCAGATCCAAAGCATACTCGCTTTCATGTTTCGCCCCCAACTGCTTATCGTGAACCAGCCGGTCAGTGAGCAAAAAACCCATTTTACGGGCATAGCCGACCCGCTTTCGGATACAGCTTAAAAAAACAATCAAATGGTCTCGCACGGTCGGATGCAAAACAAGCGCGAGATCGAAACGCCTGCGGCGCAGCATATTGACAAAACCTAGAAACCGGAATAGGGAACTATCGTATTTCTTTTTGTCGTACACGACAACTTCATCTATAAAGGGATTACCCTCCACTACAGCACGGGTATACGGCCGGACAAGGACCGCGATATAGGCGCAGGGATATGCGCGGCGCATCGCTTTTAAAACCGGAGTGGAAAGTATCATATCCCCCATGCGGTCCGTACGCACTATCAATATCCTCTTATAGGCCGCGGCAGGGGTGGCGGGAAATTCGGACTGGTCGCCCGCAGGCACGGGATCCCCGGACAGGAACCGGCAGGCTTTCCTGAATACATCCTCTACGGTTACGAGATGCATGCAGGCAAACGTGCCCAAGCGGCATTGCGCTTCACAACACGGCCGGCAGAATATCTCTTTTTTCGCGACAGCGCGCCTTGGCCCCCACGGGCCGTATTTCATATCGTCGGTAGGGCCGAAGACCGCCACAACCGGTATGTTTAAATAACTTGCGGCGTGAAGATTAGCGCTATCGTTGGTAATCAAAAGCTTGGCGCGCCGCAAAAGCGCCGCGCTCTGGGAAAAGGTCGTCAGGCCTGTCAGATCTATAATAGCATTGCGGCATGCCTGGACAATAAATTCGCCGATCGGCCTATCCTCCTTATCTCCGATCAAAACAACACGCACCTGATATGAATTTATAAGTTTGTCTATAAGCGCGGCGAATCTATCTTTTTCCCACCGTTTGATCGCGCTGCGCGCTCCGGCGGACACTATAACGACAGGTTCGGAATCTCCGACACCAGCTTCTTTGAGCATGGCCGCCGCGGCTTGCCTGTCGGTATCAGGAACCGCAAGCGACACGCTCGGAGGGACGCCGGCGCCCGGAATACGCAAACGGGCCGCCTTGTCCAAATGAATATCCCTCATATGCCTGATGCCGTGCCGCCGCGGCATCAAACGGCATATCCGGATCGCGCCGGGAAGAAGAAAACTCAACAGGCTGTTGCGCATATCGACAGCCATATCGAACTTCCGTCCGGCCAGATCGAAGGCCAATCGGATCTTCGCGCCGGCAGAGGAATGTTTATCATAAATCACCAGGTCCCGCACGGCAGGATTGGATTCGAACAACTCCCGGGGCCGGGGGCCTGACAGCACGGTAACATCAGCGTCGGGATATCTAGCCTTGACCGCGTCCAGAACCGGCAGCGTCAGGATACAATCTCCGATATTACTTAACGTAATGAATAATATTTTACGGATTTGTCGCACGGATAGCGGACCTCACTGCCGCAAGAACGTCGTCAACGGATATGGCCTTCATACAGCGGTTATCGGCGCAATCAACCGTATAGCAGGGAATCTTACACCCTATATTTATTTGAACGATCTCAACGCGATCGGGGGGCACCGGACCTGTCAACTGCGGATCGGTCGGGCCGAACAACGCGATGATCCGCTGCGCGCCTACGGCATTGGCGATATGAAGCGGTCCGGAATCCGCGCTGATAAAAACCGACAGGCGCGCGCACAAAGCGGAGAATTGTTTCAATGACAGAATACCGCATGCCGAGACCGGGCTCGATTTCATCAAAGACCGGATATTCGCTACCAGATCTTTATCCTCGGGGCTGCCGGTAAAGATGACCCGCGCGCCGAATTCTATCGCCAACCTGTCGGCAAGCAACGCGAAATTTTCTTTCTGCCATCTCTTGGGGCCCCAATTTCCCCCTGGATTCAAACCTATAACAACATCACGCGCGTAAATAGCGTTCCGGCTCAAAAAAGCCTCAACCTCCCGCCGGTCTAATGCGCTAAAAAAGAAATCCGTATGCCGGTCTTTCACCGCAAGCCCCGCGCCCCGGATAACCCCCAGATAATAATCTATCCGGTGCACCCCGCGGATATCGAGCGGAGCTATCCTGCGGGTCAGAAAAAAAGCGCGCTTCGACGTCGTATACCCGATCCGTTCGCCTATGCCAGCGGCCCACACAATAAAAGCGCGTGTCAACGACCGATGCAGAAAAAAAGCGCAGTCGAATCTTTTTTTCCGCAGAGCGTTGATAAACGCTATCTTGCCTGCGATGCCTTTTTGAAGAGCTTTTTCATCATACAGGATTATCTCATTAAGGTAAGGATTCCCTTCCAGGACAGCGGCGCAGCGAGGCGGGATGATACAGGCTATATAACTGCCGGGATAATTGAATCTGATATTGCGGATAACCGCGGTGGAGAATAAAACATCTCCAATCCAATTGACGTTGAAGATAACGATACGGTTCCTGCCTGTCATTTATGCCTGTTCTCCCGTATAAAATTATAATACCCCGTTGTTTCGAACCAGAAAACGAAAAGATTGCCGGCATTCTCGGAAATACGCAAACGTTTCAACGCGAACACATCATCATTGCCTATCGTCTTTCCAGGATTTGTCACTACCGCCGCCCTGTATCCCGCGTCCACGACCCTCTGCCGCACATCCCGGTTCAGGCGGCCGCATGGATACGAAAACGCCGGAACAGACCTGCCCAGTAAACTTTCAAGGGACGTTTTGGAACCGTTTATCTCGCGGATCAGTTCTGCATCTAAAGTAATACATTCAAGGAACGGATGGCTCATCGAATGGCTGCCGAACGAAATAAGTCCGGAATCCCGCATCTGCCGTATCTGATCCAGATCAAGTTTATCGGGCTTGCCGATATCGTTCACCACAAGAAAAATAGTCGCCGGCAACCCATACTTCTTTAGAACAGGAAAAGCGTATAAATAGTTATCCAGATTCCCGTCGTCAAAAGTCAACACGATGGATCTGGAGGGCATTCGCTTTTTTTGCGAGATCAGGAACGCCGCCTGTTCAAGAGGCAAAACCGCGTATTTATTTTCTTTGAGGAACCGCATCTGGCGCTCGAAGGTTTTAACCGAAACGATCAGCCGGTTGCCTTCAGGCACGACAGGTTGTACCGAATGATACATAGCGATAGGCAACACATACTGCCTGCCGATAAAGACCGCCACGGATACGGATAGTACCGCGGCACAGACAACAGCGCTTCCCCAACTGATCAGCCTTTTATTTTTAAGCATTCCCGGTATACCTCCTCTGTGCGCAATAGCATCTCCGCCTGCGAAAAATAACGGTTAACGAACACATGGGCCTGTTCTCCCATAGCCTTAGCCCTGCGGGGGTCGGATAACAATTCCTGAATAGCAACCGCCAGGCCCGCAGGATCAGCCGGGGGGACAAGGATTCCGTTTATCCCGTTGCGGATAAGGTTGCGGATGCCTCCGACATCGGAACCGATACACGGGATCCCGGCTGCCATAGCTTCCATAAGACTTAACCCAAGGCCCTCTTTCAACGAAGGCAGGACATACAGATCTATCATCGACAAAACTTTCACCGTCCCCAGAACGGTCGGAATAAAAACCACATTTTTTTCTATCTTCAAAGACCGAACGAGACCGACCAACCTATGCTCCATAGCCCCTTCTCCAACTATCAACAACTGGGCTTGAGGATACCGGGCAAGCACCAACTTCATAGCATGGATCAAATACTGATGGCCTTTAACATCCGACAGTCTGGCTACGATCCCGATCACCGGGCCTTCCGTCAATCCCATTTCCTTGCGTAAGCTTTGGCGTTCGTCGGGATTGATCTGCGACGCGGCGGCAAAAGAAGACACGTCGATACCGTTATATACAAGCCGGATATTCCGCTCCGGGACCCCGAGATCAAACATCAAATGTTCTTTAACGGAATCGCTGATAGCGATGACCGCGTCCCCCCAGCAGGGAAATATCCCGCGAGAGAACCTCTTTTTAAAAAAACCGTGGCACGTGGTTACGTGCGGGGCGTGTATGAAACGTTGCACCAGGCACCCGAGAACCTGTGTTACGCGGGTATGAGAATGGATAATATCGATACGCCTGTGTTTCAATTGGTGTACGAGCGAAACCGCGGACAAACCTAATTTGATGATATTAAGCTCGGATTTGGTCCTGATAGGGATCGGGATGTGAATAACGCCCTGCGTAGAAAAACGGATCACGGAATCCCCTCCGCTGGAGGCGACATAAACCGTGTGCCCCCGGGCACAGAAACCCTGGCCAAGAGTCAAAAGATAACTCGTGATCCCGCCGACATTCACATGAGTCGTAAGATAAAGGATATTCATGACATGGGGGCTACGTTATGGATGTTTTCGCCAGCAGCTGCTCGATCGCCTGCAACACTTCTTCGGGCGTGATCAACTTCATGCACCTGCGGTGAGAACATTTAGATTTATAACACGGGCTGCACGCTAAATTCCTGCGAATGATCGCGTAATACCGCGCGGGGGGGACATGCCGTTCAGGGCTCGTAGGGCCGAAGAGAGCGACAAACGGGGTATCCATACACGCGGCAATATGCAAAGGCGCCGAATCCCCGGACAGGTACACCGCGCACCGTTTAATAAGGCAAGCAAGCTGGTTAATCGTGAATTTCCCGCATGCGTCTATAATCTTAAGGTTCTTGACGCTCTGGCACAGCGTCGCTGCAAGGTTCCGGTCGCTTTCCGTGCCTGTAATAATAACCCGGATATCCCGGCGTCCCAACTCCTCGAACAGGCGGACCATATGTTCAGAGGGCCATACCTTGGATTCCCATCTGGGGCTGGCCGAAATATTCATACCCACTATTTTCTGGTTGACGCTGAGCCATTGGCTTTTAAGGAACTCTTCGACAGCCGCTTCATCCTGCGGAGTGGGAAAAAGTTCCAGGTGGGGGTTCCGCAGCTCGATCCCGAGCGGCTTGAAGATCCTGAACTGGTGCGTTACCGGATCCAGAAAAGACCTGTCATCCTTGACGCCGCGGTTAAGTAAAAACCCGAATTTATTATTCGCGTATCCATAGCGGTCGGGCGCAAACGTGCAAAAAGATAAAAGATGCGACCGGCGATTATTCTGCAGATCTATGACCATATCAAAATTGCTCCTGCGCAGCCGTGAAGCCAGCGCCCAGAAACCTTTCATCCCTTTGTCTTTATTCGCGAAGTCGCACACCTGCAATTCATCGATATTAGGATTGCGGGAAAGTATCTCCTTAAAAGCAAGACCTACCAGGAAGGTTATCTGGTAACCGGGCCTTGGGAATTTCCGGCGCAGCGCCCGTATACCTTCAGTCGACAGGATTATATCGCCAATGGATGAAAATTTTGTGACGAGAATTTTGAAATGCTCAAGCGCGTCTTTATATGCTTCCAGGGTCCTGCTGACCATTAGCTCAACGGTATACCTGTCTTTTACCTTTTCATACGCGGCAACCGCCATCCGGCTTGCCAATTCCGGATCTTTGAAGATCCGGACCGTCGCGTCGGCTATAGCTTGCGGATCCCCCGGAGGGACCAAGAGTC
>JBAYMQ010000077.1:0-5666 GCA_041663465.1 Candidatus Omnitrophota bacterium
GGCAACTGGAGAAGATCGTAGCTGTTGAAAAACTCAATGTGGACCGCGACGTTCTTGTTTCTATCGCGCGGTCCAGCGACGGCGCGTTGCGCGACGCGGAATCCGTGCTCGATCAGTTGATCGCTTTCGCCAAGGACCGCGTATCGCATGACGACGTTATATCAATGCTGGGGCTGGTTGAACAGTCCGCGCTGTTCGCGCTGACCGATCGGATCATAGCTTTGGATCCGAAAGGCGTGCTGGAATTGTTGAATGAGATCATAAATCAGGGCAAAGATATGGCGGTGTTGTTGTCGACCCTGATAGAACATTTCCGCAATCTGATGGTCGCGAAAGTCGCCAACGCGGATTCCGAGCTGATCGATCTTCCGCAGAATATCTGCGAGAAACTGACTGAACAGGCAAAGGCTTTGAGCCTCGAACAGATATTCAACGCTTTCACGGTCCTCATGCAGGCGCAGGATATGACCAAGAGGCTCGATTCGATGCGTATCCCTCTTGAGATCAGCCTGGTCAGGTTATGTCAGCAGCCTAAAGCCGCGACTCCGGTTGCAGGTGCAGCCCCTAAAGCGGCTCATGTCCTTTTGAAACCGTCTCCGGCGCCGGTGAAACCGTCTTCGTATAAACCCAGCCCTTTGCCGTCCGCGCCTTTTCCGAAAACGCCGCACGAGAAGCCGCAGGCGCTCCATGAAAAACCGACAGCGGTGCATGAGAAGCGGCAAGAGCCCCAGGCCGCGATACAGATGATGACCATCGACGCTGTGCAGACCGTTTCTCTTGATACCGTCAGAGAGGGCTGGCAGCGTATGATAGATGACGTAAGCCGCGTCAAAATATCGGTCGCTTCATATTTGAACGAAGGAGCTCCGACGAATCTCGAAGGCGACCAGCTCACGGTGGCGTTCCCCCGGAACTGCACGCTGCATAAGGAAACATTGGAAGAGCGGTTCAACAAGAATCTTATAGAGGATAAATTAGCGGAATTGTTCCATTCCGGTTTTAAGCTTAACTTTGTGCTTTCGCAGGAAGAAAAGAATGCCGATATAACCCTGCGGAATCCCGTGGTACAATCGGCGATGGATATGTTCAACGCGAGGGTCATTAAGGAAGGCTGATGGCGACATATACGGAATCCATAGAGAAACTCATAGACCGGCTGGTAAAACTGCCCGGTATCGGCAGGCGCAGCGCCGAGCGGATCATTTCGTATTTGCTCGACGCGTCGGATAGCGATGTGGAAGTTTTGGTGAACGCGATCGCCCGGGTGAAAGAAAATGTGCGTTCCTGCAGAATATGCCATAACCTGAGCGAAACAGATGTTTGCACTATTTGTACGGATCAGCGCCGCGATCATCGTTTATTATGTGTTGTTGAAGGCCCCAATGACGTTACTTCTTTGGAAAAAACAGGCACCTACCAGGGTATGTACCATGTGCTGATGGGCGCGATCGCGCCTCTGGAAGGGAAAGGCCCGGGCGATCTAAAGATCGACAGCCTTCTGAATCGCATTAAAAAGGAACAGATCCAGGAAATAATCCTTGCCACTGATTCCGATACCGAGGGCGCGACCACGGCGCTGTACCTTACTAAGGTGCTTAAGCCGTTCGGCGTTAATATCAGTCGTATCGGTATCGGGATACCTGCCGGCTCAAACCTTGAATACGCAGATTCGGCCACGCTGTCTATGGCCCTCGAATCCCGCAGATCACTCTAAAAATATGATCGTTATTAATAATCTTTCAAAAAGTTACGGAAAGCGCGTTTTATTCCAGAACCTGTCGATCACCATTAATCCCAGGGAGCGTGTCGGTTTGATCGGCCCTAACGGCGCCGGCAAGAGCACTTTTTTTTCTTTGCTTCTGGGAGATTCAGAATCTACGTCGGGCACTATCCAGTGCGATAAGAATATCCGCATAGGTTACCTGCCTCAGGAATCGAGTTTTCTGTCAGAACGGACGGTTATGGCCGAATTGGTCGAGGGCGACCGCACGATCATGGCGCTGACAAAAGAGAAAGCGGAGCTTGAGGATAAGAATGAGGCCGGCTCGTTCCAATACGGGGAAGTGCTGCATCAGCTCGAGACCTTGGGTTACTTCGAGCTGGAGCACCGGGCGGAAAAGGTCCTGATGGGCCTCGGTTTTAAGGAGCGCGATTTTACCCGTCCCATCAGCAATTTGAGCGGCGGGTGGCAGATGCGCACGCTTCTGGCAAAACTGCTTACAGTCCATTACGATATACTGTTACTCGACGAACCGACGAACTATCTGGATCTGAACGCGGCGATCTGGCTGAAGGAGTATCTTGCCGGGTTTAACGGCACGTTCATCATGATATCGCACGATAAGGATTTTTTGAACGACGTCACTAATTACACGCTGGTTCTCGAGAACGGCACGATCTCCAAGGTTAAAGGAAGCTACGAGCATTATGAACAGATAAAAGCCGAACGCCGGGTGTTCCTCGAGCGTCAATTCAAGGAGCAGGAGAAAAAACGCGAGCAGCTTGAGGAATTCGTCACGCGTTTCCACGCGCAGCCTAACAAAGCCGCAGCGGTGCGTTCCAAGCGCACGATACTCGAGAAAATGGAAGCCGAGAAGATCGTGCTTCCTCCTGATCCCCGCGAGAGCATCGGAAATTTCACTTTCCCGCAAGCGCGGCCGAGCGGTCATATGGTCATGCAGCTTGAGAAGATTTCGAAGGCCTACGGCGATATTCGCGTGTACCAGGATTTCGATTTCGAGATCGAAAGGGGAGAGAAGGCGGTTTTAGTCGGAGAGAACGGCGCGGGCAAATCGACCCTTCTGAAGATCATGGCGGGTGTGGTCCCGATAGATTCCGGCGCGCGCAAAGCCGGGCATAATGTGGATACCGGTTATTTTTCCCAGACAAGGCTGGATGTCCTGAATACCGAGAATACGGTTTTGCGCGAGGCGTACAGCGCCGCTCCCGGATTCATGGCGGAGTCCGCGGTCCGCAGTATCCTGGGGATATTCTTATTTACCGGAGACGACTCCGATAAGTATGTCAAGGTGCTGTCCGGCGGCGAAAAAAGCCGGCTGATACTCGCGAAGCTTTTGATCAACCCGCCCAACTTCCTGCTTTTAGACGAGCCGACCACGCATCTGGATGTCGACGCGGTCGACGCGCTTGTCGGGGCGCTGCCCAAATACGAAGGCTCCATGGTTTTTATTTCCCACGATATCCATTTCGTCAGGTCTGTGGCCAATGTCGTATACGAGGTTAAAGACGGCGTGGTGCGCAAATACCCGGGCAATTTCGATTATTATATGGATAAAAAAGCCCGCGGCGAAACCGCGTATATCGAGCCGTCGCGCAAGCCTAAAGTCGAGCGTAAACCTGTGGATGACGGGAAACAAAAGGCGAAAGAGATGGAACGGGCCCGTCAGGAAGAGGAGCGTAAACGGAAGGCGCATAATGCCGATGTCCGCTCTAAGATCACTAAATTGCAGAAAGAGACCGAGAAATTGCAGCTTGAGAATTACTCAAAATGCCGCGCCCTTGCCGATCCGCATATCTTCCGCGATGAAGAAACCGCCAGGGAATACGGCAAGCGTTTAAAGGATATAGAAAAGGAGCGGGCGCTCCTTGATGATAAGATCAAAGAGCTGGAAAAACAGATCAAATAGGAGTATTATAGTGACCTATGAGATATCTTAACGTTATACTTACTATAATCGCCGTTCTTCTCGCGGTAATAGGGTTCCGGCTATTTGAGTTGAGCGCTTCTTTTACCAGCCAAGGCCGGGCGGCTGAACAGGTTATCGCTTCCCAGCAGGCGGTTATCAGTTCGAACCAGCAACTCGAATTGAGCCTGAGCGGTCTGCGAAAACAGATCGCGGATATCGGCAGCCAATTGCCCGGGAAGTAATGACGAAGGCGGGTCGCGCGCGCCCCGGTCTTTTCTGCGGCTGAATAAGATAAGATAAAGTATTCGAAAGGATGAGCGATGAAACAACTATTGTTCGATTTCAATAATATGTTCGATTTTTCTATAGGCAAAGAACACGGGGTCACGGGCCATGACTTGTCGTCGGTTAAGACGCTGCAGAAAAAGGCGCACGCGCATTTGAAGGGTATACTGGCGGATAAGCAGAGCAGGATAGCCTTGAGCCTGGAATGGGCGAATTTGCCTTATCAGGATACAGCATCGATCTCCGCCATACAGAAGCTTGGCGACGAGATTGCCGCTAAATACGAAAACGTCGTGTCTCTGGGTATAGGCGGTTCATATCTGGGTCTTAAGGCCGCGCAGGACGCGTTGTGCGCGCCGTATTATAATGATTTTCCCCGCGTTCGAAAGGGGCGTCCGCGCGTTTATTTTGAAGGCAACAACCTCGATCCGGAGACACTATCCGTATTGCTAAAGAGCCTGGATCCTAAAAAAACATTTGTGATCGTTATATCCAAATCCGGCGAGACTACGGAGACCAAGGCCGCTTTCATGGCGGCGGAGCAGTGGCTGAAAAAAGCGGTCGGCAGGAACTACGGCAGGCAGATATTCGCGATAACCGATCCGAAGTCCGGCACGCTGCGCAAAAAAGTCAACGCGGCGCAGGCGGCCGACCCGTTAAGCTATCGCAATATGCCGCTTTTGCCCGGAGTAGGCGGCCGGTATTCCGAATTAAATATGGGCCTTTTGCACCTGGCCGTTGTTGGCGTTAAAATACGGGAAGTTATGGCCGGCGCCAGGGCAATGCACAAGCGCTGCGGTAATGCGGATATATATAAGAATCCGGCGTACATGTACGCGGTGCTGCAGACAATACAGTATTTAAAGAAAGGCAAACCCATATCTATTCTGATGCCGTTCTCGGAACAGTTGAAATCCACCGCGGATTGGTACTGTCAGCTTTTAGCGGAGAGCACGGGGAAGAAGTACAGCCGCGTGATCGCCAGGGATGAGAATGGGAAAGAATCCTGGCTGCAGGATAAGGATTTGGTTGTGAATGTCGGCAGGACTCCTGTGCCCAGCCGCGGCACCAATGATCTTCATTCAATCCAGCAGAATAATATAGAAGGTGAGAACGATAAGGTTGTCACTTTTGTGCGCATCAATGATTTTAAAAATGATATAACGGTTCCCGGAACAGGTGATCTTTTGTCAGGTAAAAGATATTCCCGGCTTCTGTCTCTTGCCCAGGAAGCGACCGAGTGGGCTCTCGTGCGGCAGCAGCGGCCCAATTGCGCTATTGTTATGCCTATGCTTTGCGCGTTTTCGTGGGGGGAACTCATTTTCTTTTTTGAAATGGCGACGGCGTTCGAAGGGGAATTGCTGAATATCAACGCGTTCGACCAGCCCGGGGTCGAGGGATATAAGAATTATATGTATTATAAACTGGGAAAACCCGGATTGCCGGCGCAGGTCGAGCAGAATATAAAGAAGAATCCGTTGATCAAAAAGGCCAGGTATATAATTTGAGCCCGGCAAAGGAGGGCGGCGTGAAAATTTTGATCCGTGTCATGATCGGTGTGGCGATAGGTATCGTGATCCTGGGAGCGGTTCTGGCGCTGGCGCGGAACCAGATAATCAAGGCGGGCGCGGGCGCGACAATTAGATCCATTTCCGGGGTTGACATGAAGATCGGCGCTCTCGATATAGGGTTGTTCAATTCAGAGGTTATGATCAAAGATCTCAAGCTGTTCAA
>JBAYMQ010000078.1:0-5652 GCA_041663465.1 Candidatus Omnitrophota bacterium
GACGTTCTCCATGAACGACACGCCCTTGCCCTTGGTCGTGCGGGCGATAATGATCGAAGGTTTGCCTTTAACCGCTGCCGCCTGCTCGTATGCCGAGAGTATCTCCTTCATATCGTGGCCGTCTATCTCGATCGTATGCCAGCCGAACGCGCGCCATTTGTCTACGACCGGCTCAAGCGTCATTACATCGCTTGTCTTGCCGTCGATCTGCATTCCGTTACAATCAAGGATCGCGCAAATATTATCGCAATGATAATGGCCCGCGGCCATAGCCGCTTCCCAGATATTGCCTTCCTGCGTTTCCCCGTCGCCTAACAAACAATACACCCTGTAATCTTTTTTGTCGAGTTTTCCAGCCAGAGACATTCCCAGCGCGATTGACAATCCCTGGCCTAAAGAACCGCTTGCCGCCTCTATTCCGGGAGTACGCCTGTCAGGATGGCCCTGGAGCATAGATCCCAGCATGCGCAGGGTAAGAAGTTTTTCTTTCGGGAAATATCCCGCGTGCGCCAGTACCGCATACCATAAGGGGCAACAATGCCCTTTGGACATATGAAACCTGTCCCGGTCCTGCCATTGCGGCTTTAAAGGATCATAGCGCAGAACGGCAAAATACAGCGCGGTGATCAGATCCGTGGAAGAAAGGCTCCCCCCGGGATGGCCCGAGCCCGCGCGGCATAACATCGCGATAATGTCGCGGCGGATCTCTTTGGCTTTAGCCTGAAGATCCCCGATCTGTTTATCTGTTTTGGGTATCATTTATTGGGAGTTCCCTCTTTCTTCATATCTATCCCCAGCTTCTTCCTCACCGCATCCTGGCTGTCGTCAAGCTGCAAAGAACGCCGCCAATATTCCTGAGCCTTAGGCGCGTCCTTAAGCTTCATATACACATCTCCGAGATGATCATAGATAACCGGATCCTCCAGCATCATCTTTGCGGCTTCAAGCTCGGATAAAGATTCCTTGACCTTCCCCTGCTTAAAATACACCCATCCGAGGCTATCGACAAATGCCCCGTTATCGGGTTCGATCTCCAGGGCCCTTTTTATAAGTTTTTCAGCCTCCGCGAGGGATCTGTTCTGGTCAGCGTATAAATAACCCAGATAATTGAGGGACTGAGCGTAACCCGGATCCATCTCAATTGACTTCTTGAGAGTTTGTTCGACCAACGCGTCGCGACCGGTCTCGTCGTAAATATTTGCCAAATAGAACAACGCCTCAGCGTCTTTGGGCGTCAACCCCAGCACCAGCTTAAATGTATTTTCCGCCGCGGGATAATTTTTATTATGTAAATACACCGTCCCGAGACTTTTATAAATATTGATGTTGGACGGCTCCAGTTGCGCCGCTTTGGCCAGCGCGGTTTCGTATTCTTTCCCGGCCGCGGAGGTATTCTCCTGGGAGAAATAAAGAAGCGCTAATATGGCGTGCGGTTCAACAGCTTCAGGGTCAAGTTTCGAGGCGAGATTTAGTTCATCAATTGCTTTGGGGACATTGTTTTTTTTAAGATACGCCGTGCCCAAGCTTAAATGAACCTGGGCATTTTGAGGATCCTGTTTCAATGCCTGCTCGTACTCAGGTATAGCCTTATCTATATCCCCGGTCTTTTCATAAACAGACCCGAGAATATAATGGGACATTACCGTCGAGGCCTTTGTATCTGCCGCATATGCTACTGATAAAAGCGCGCCCAATAATATATATAGCAGGCTCGCGAGCCCGATTCTAACCAAACCCAGAGGAGTCATTCTAACCTTACTATCATGAATGATGCGCGCCGGCAATGCCGGCGCGCGACCATTTACCAATCTCTCTTTTTCAAATGACGCTTGAGGCGACGCTGCTTCTTCCTCTTGTGGGTCCGGATCTTATTTCTTTTACGTTTCTTGCCACAAGGCATGGCGATCCTCCGATAGTTGTTACCGATTCGTTAATAAATTACCTTATTTAACGGATATTCAATAATCCCCTCTGCCCCATTTTTCTTCAGCGCAGGAATAAGGGTCCTAACTACCTTTTCGTCTATCACCGTCTCAACCGCGAACCATCCCGTTGACGACAGGCTCGACACGGTCGGCTCCTGCAGCGCAGGTAAAAGTTTCACGACCCGGTCAAGATCCTTCTTTTTGACATTCATCTTCACGCCGACCATTCGCTCGGCCGCGATCGCGCCTTTCAAAAGAAGCGCTATCTGATCCATCTTCTTGCGTTTAAAATCATCCTTATACGCCGTTTTATTCGCTATAAACTGGGTCGTGGACTCGCAAATAGTAGCGATCTCTACAAGCTTGTTGGCGCGAAGGCTCGAACCCGTCTCAGTAAGATCGACGATCGCGTCAACCAGGCCGGAACTGACTTTGACTTCGGTGGCGCCCCAGCTGAATTCCACGTCAACCTTAACCTTATTTTTTTTGAAATATTCCTTAGTCGCGTTCACGAGCTCTGTGGCGACCCGTTTATTGTTGAGCTGTTTGATCGAGGTGATGCCCGACGCCGCAGGCACCGCGAGAACCCAGCGGATCTTAGACAGGCTTTGTTTGGCATACACCAGGTCCGTAACACGCACCACATCGGACTTATTCTCCATGATCCAGTCGTTACCGGTTATGCCGCAATCCAAAGCCCCGTCCTGGACATATTTGGACATCTCCTGGGCCCGCAATAATACCGCTTCGATCTGCGGATCATCTATAGAAGGGAAATATGACCGGTCAGACGATACAGACACGTTAAAACCGGCCTTGCGGAACATTTTGAAGGTCGAGTCCTGCAGGCTGCCCTTGGGCAACCCCAGCTTTAATACTTCTTTTTTCATAAACATAAACCTCAGATTTATCGTTCTTTATTACGTCTACCCGGATAGTGAATTATTATACAAGGTTGACAATACCTTGTCAAAGAAAAAAAACGTATTATAATATTATTTATTATAATTAAGATCAACCCTGTCCCTAAGAACAACAAAGGAGCAAGAAATGCTGCAAATCTTCAGTAATAAGGAACGGAATAAAAAAATAATGGTCATTATATTCATCTGTATCTTGCCCGGCTTTCTTCTCTGGGGCACGGCTAGCGTTGTAAAATCAGTGAAACAAAAGCCATTGACCACGGCCACGATATTCAACAAGCGGGTTTCATCCGAAGCGTTCGCTGAGGCCCTGCAATCCACCCGGCTTCAAACCATGATGCAATTCGGCGAATCTTTCAGCCAGGTTGAGAAATTCCTGGATTTCAACAACCTGGCCCTTGAACGCCTGATCCTGCTCCATGAATGCCGCATACAGGGCTTAAGCGTCAGCGATGATGACGTCCGCCGGGCCATTGCCGAAAACCCCGCCTTCCAGAGAAGGGGAGCGTTCGATCCGGGCGGATACGAATATATGATGCGCTATGTCCTTCGCGTTCAGCCGCGCGCGTTCGAGGAAATGACCCGCCAAAACCTGATAATGAGAAAGCTGTTCGAAAAGATCACGGCCGCGATAACTGCCGGCGACCAGGAAATGCGGCTGGCTTATGAAAAACAGAACGAACAGATCAGTATCTCCTATATCGCCGGGATCCCCGCAGAATTCCTGAAAAACGCGGCGCCTCAGGAAGACGAGATCAAGGATTATTTTTCGAAGAACGAAACGGAGTTTAAAGAGCCCATCTCGTTCAACCTTGAATACCTGACATTCGACACAGAACCACAGGCGGTAGGCGCGAGCCAGATATTGGAGCAGAAAGACGGATTCGATAAAACGGCCAAAGAAATGAACCTGCCCGTAGCCGAAACAGGATTCTTTGCCCAGACAGAGCCGATCCCCGGGCTCGGATACGCGAATGACATGACGCAAATGCTGCCGAAGATGCAAAAAGGAGATATGCTTCCTATCCGTCAGATAGACTCGAAATATTACGCGTTCAGAATAAAAGAGATCAAAGAACCTTTCATTCCGACGTTTGAAGCTGTAAAAGACAAGATCAAAGAAATACTCTCCCAGAAAAAAGCCAAAACGCTCGCGTCAGAAAAGATCAACGCGGCATTGGCGCGCCTCCAGGAAGCGGGTCAGGCCGGGGCGGCTGATTTCGATAAAATCTCCTCGGAATTCGGCTTAAAATCCAGCGTCACGGATCCGTTCAAATTCGGCAGCTATATTCAGGGCATCGGGGCATCTGATGAATTTTTCACGAAGGCCAAAGAGCTCAAAGACAACCAATTCAGCTCTGTCATCGAAATACCGAGCGGTTTCTACATCATCAGAACCAAGAACATTATTCCGATCGACGAAACAAAATACTTATCTGAAAAAGACGCGTTCAACGAAAAGTTCCTATCCCAGAAAAAACAGGACGCGTTCGGCGAATTCATAAAAGAGATCAAGAAAAAAGCGACCGGAGCCAAATAATAGTTTTCTGCGGCAACAAAAATCCCGGTCATTCGGCTCGGTTCAGGGCCGGAAAGATCGGGATTTTAAAAAAAATGGGGTCAGAATTAATTCTGACCCCATTTTTTTGGATTGCTCCGGGCCTTCAGCCCCCGGAATGACTATCCGACAGCGATCGCTGTGACGGGACACTGCTCCGCGACTTCTTTCAGGTTATGTTTCGCGCATGCCTGAGACAACACGTGGGCAATGCCATCGCTCTCAACCTTGAAAACCTCGGGACAATTCTGTTCACACAAACCGCACCCTACGCAAGTGCCTGAATCAACTGTAACTTTTGCCATTCAAATCTCCTCTGCTTACGCGCTCTTAGGCGCTAGTTGTTTCCATCTTTAAACCATACTTCGCTATATTCGCGTCAGCGACAGCCTGAACCTCTTTAATTGCCTCAGGATTATTCAAAAGATGCTTGAATCTGCCCTGCGATTTAAGATATTCTTCTACGGGCGTGCTGGGGATCTTGCGAACACCGGTCAACTGTCCGTTCTCGTATTCTATCAAAGGATACAATCCGCAATCAACCGCGAGCTTAGCGACGGCCGGCGACTGCTGCGCGGAACACTGCCATCCAAGCGGGCACGGCACATGTATCTGCAGATATTTCGGTCCCCTTATCGAAAGCGCTTTTTTCACTTTACGCTGCAGATCCGGGATGAGTCCGACAGACGCGGTAGCGACGTAAGGAATACCGTGCGCCATAGCGATCTCAGGCATAGGTTTCTTAAAACGCGGATTGCCGATGGATTTAGCGCCCTTGGGCGTCGTCGTGCTGTTAGCCAGATGAGGCGTAAGGCCGCTTCTCTGGATGCCGGTATTCATATATGCCTCGTTATCATAACAAATATAGAGGATATCATGGCCGCGTTCCCACATACCCGACAGGGATTGCAAGCCGATGTCCGCGGTTCCGCCGTCACCCGCCTCAGCTATGATATTGATCCCCTCTCTTTTGCCTAAATGAATAAGCGCGGCCTCGACGCCGGATGCGACCGCGGGGCAATTCTCGAACAGGGAGTGCACGAATGGGACTTCGAAAGCCGATTCCGGATATTTGGTAGAGAATACTTCAAGGCAGCCGGTATTGTTGGCCACAATGGTATTCTTACCCGCCACGTCCAGAACCAAACGCACGGCGAGCGATTGACCGCACCCCGCGCAGGCAGTATGCCCAGAAGCATAAAAATGTTTATTCATAATTCTCCTTTAACAATTCGGGTTTCAGATC
>JBAYMQ010000079.1:0-5613 GCA_041663465.1 Candidatus Omnitrophota bacterium
CAGAAATAACTAAACGCGGGCCGGGATCGGAGATCGTGATCAAGGATAGAAAAGATGATTAGGAGGGATCTTGTGGTGGTCGGGGGCGGCCCCGCGGGAATGGCGGCCGCGCTTGCCGCGCGGGACGCGGGAGTTAAGGATATCCTTTTGCTTGAGCGTGACCAGCATCTTGGCGGAATTCTCAACCAGTGTATTCATACGGGATTCGGCATATATCATTTCAAGGAGCTTTTATCGGGGCCTGAATACGCGACGCGGTTCATACGGCAGGTCAATGCGCGGCGCGATATCGAAGTGAGTTTAAGGTCTTTTGTGGTGCGTTTGACCGCGGATAAGTGTCTGACCTTCCTTAGACCCGGCAGGATGGAGACGGTTAAGACAAAAGTGTTGATCATGGCGACCGGTTGCCGGGAGCGCACGCGGGAGATGATCCATATTCCTGGAACCCGGCCCGCGGGCATATTTTCAGCCGGCCTCGCGCAGAAACTCATAAACATTGAAGGGCTGCTGCCCGGGAAAGAAGTCGTGATCATCGGGTCCGGAGATATCGGGTTGATCATGGCGCGGCGGTTCACTCTGGAAGGCGCGAGGATAAAAGCTATAGTTGAGATACAAAAGACGTCCCGCGGCCTTATGCGCAATGTGGTGCAGTGCGTGCGTGATTTCGATATTCCGCTGTATTTCAATCATAAGATCAGCCATATTTATGGTAAAGGGCGCGTGGAAAAAGTGGATGCGGTTAAAGTGGATGATCTGGGGCGTGAAATCCCGGATTCTAAATTCGAAATAGCCTGCGATACGATACTTGTTTCGGTAGGGCTGATCCCTGAAAATGAGCTTATCGAGATGGCGGGCGCGAAGATCGATCGCGCGACCAACGCGCCTGTTTCGTCGCGGCTTAATACGACCTCCATCCCTGGGATATTCGCGTGCGGGAATTCTTACAAAGTATACGACCTGGCGGATTCGGTGACCAGGGACGCCCAGGAATGCGGCCGCATGGCGGCGCAGTATCTGGCCGAGGCATCATGAAAAAAGAGCTCATTTGCGTAGAATGCCCTAAAGGCTGTTCCCTGGATGCCGATATTGAGAACGGCAAGGTTGTCTCCGTCAGCGGGAACAAATGTCCCAGAGGCGAAGAGTACGCGCTGTCGGAGATAGAGAATCCCAGGAGGATACTGACATCTTCCGTGTTATGCGAAGGCCTTGAGGTCCGGATGCTGCCGGTCAGGACCGACCAGCCTATCCCTAAGGCGCAATTGATGGACGCCATGAACGCGGTAAAAAAGATCAGAGTGAACAGGAAAGTCAAAGCGGGTGATGTGATAGTCCCAGGTTTCTTCGGAGTCAATCTTATATCGGCCAGGGATGCGGGAACGCTTTAGATATCCGCAATAGCGTTGCAAGGAGGGAATATGGATAAGTCTCGGCGCGCGGCGTTACATTTGATACTGATGTTTGGATTGATCAGTTTGTTCGGGGATATTATTTATGAGGGCGCGCGGAGTGTTAACGGGCCGTATTTAAAAACTCTGGGAGCGAACGCGGCGCTGGTCGGGTTGATCGCGGGTGTCGGAGAATTCCTGGGGTACGCGATACGTTTGTTATCAGGTTACTTCGCGGATAAAACTAAAGGGTATTGGATATTTACGTTCCTGGGGTACGGGATGTTGATCAGCGTGCCCCTCATGGCATTGACGGGCACGTGGCAGTTTGTGGCGTTGTTTATTGTGTGCGAGCGCATCGGCAAAGCGATCCGTTCTCCGGCAAAGGATACGATCGTGTCGCAGGCAAGCAAGCAAGTGGGAACAGGTTTTGGATTCGGCCTTCAGGAAGCTATGGATCAGATCGGCGCCACGGTCGGCCCGCTTATTTTTACAGTTTTGTTCGTCAGCATAGGCAAGGGCGCGCGGAATTTGGCGGATTATCAGTACGGGTACAGTCTGTTATGGCTGCCGTTCGCGCTGCTCATGGTATGCGTTGTCCTGGCGTATAGCAGGGTCCCGGATCCTTCAGCCCTGGAGATTCCCGCGGCAAATCCGCAGGAGCCCGATAAATTATCCAAAGTTTTTTGGCAGTATACGATGTTCAGTTTTGTCGCGACCGCGGGTTTTGTGAATTTTGTGCTGATCGCCTATCATTTAAAAGACAAACACATTCTTTCCGACGCGCAGATCCCGTTCTTTTACGCGGTCGCCATGGCTATAGACGGCGCCGTCGCCATGGTCATCGGCAGGATATACGATCGTTTAAAGAGAAAAAACAAGAATGATAAAGCGGGTTTATTGACATTGATCTCGATCCCGGTATTTTCGATCCTTATCCCGGTTTTGGGATTCTCATATAATCCTGTGATGGCTGTCACAGGTATACTTTTATGGGGTGTGGTCATGGGCATTCACGAAACGATCATGAAATCGGCGATCGCCGATCTGACGCCCTTAAAGAAACGCGGGACCGGATACGGTATTTTTAATACCAGTTATGGCTTGGCTGTATTTACGGGAAGCGCGTTGATGGGGGTGCTTTATGATATATCGATCCCCGTGTTGATAGGGTTTACGATAATTCTGCAGGTCGCGTCCGTACCGATGTTCTTCGCGATGAAAAAGTCCGCTCAAGCGTAGAGGAATCCTGCGCCAATTTTTTAGATAGCGGTTTGTAGTATTTGCTATATAATAATCACATGAGAAAACATTTGCTTATGAAACGCCGGCCGGAACACGGGCAGAGTATCCCTCTGGGCGCCACGTTGTGCCAGGGCGGAGTGAATTTCAGTATTTTTTCGAAAAATGCCCAGTCCGTGGATCTTTTGTTTTTTAACCGTGTTGACGACCGCGGCCCCGCCCGCACAATAAATCTTAACGCAAAAAATAATAAGACCTTCAATTATTGGCATGTTTTTGTTCCAGGCGTCAAGGTCGGGCAGTTGTACGGTTACCGTGTAGACGGTCCGTTCGACCCCGGCAGGGGGATGCGTTTTGATTCCCAGAAACTGCTGCTTGATCCTTACGGAAAAGCGGTGTCTGTTCCCGAGAATTACAGCCGCGGGCAGGCAAGCATAGAAGGCGACAATACCGGTTCGGCGATGAAAAGTGTCGTGGCGGATATAGGCTCTTATGACTGGCAGGGGGACGAGCCGTTGCGGCGGCCGTTCACGCATACGATCATTTATGAGATGCATGTGCGCGGATTCACGCAACACCCGTCGTCGCGTGTTACGCCAAAAAAACGGGGCACATACGCCGGCCTTATTGAAAAAATACCGTATCTGAGTAAACTCGGCATTACGGCGGTTGAGCTCCTTCCGGTGTACCAGTTTGACGCGCAGGACGCGCCGCTGGGTTTTGTAAATTACTGGGGGTACGCGCCGGTTTCTTTCTTTGCCCCGCATTCGGGCTATAGTTCGCGCAAGGATCCGTTGGGGCCTCTGGATGAATTCCGCGACATGGTCAAGGCGCTGCATAAAGCCGGTATTGAGGTCATTCTGGACGTGGTTTATAATCATACGGCGGAAGGCAATCATAACGGGCCGACGCAGTGTTTTCGCGGCATCGCCAACGAAACGTACTATATGTTAGAGAAGGATAAATCCCATTACTCGAATTTTTCAGGCTGCGGTAACTGTCTAAACGCGAATAATCCGGTTGTCCGGCGCATGATCCTGGACAGCCTGCGTTATTGGGTGAAAGATATGCATGTTGACGGATTCCGGTTCGATCTCGCGTCCATATTGTCGCGCGATGAAAAAGGCCACCCGCTGGAAAATCCTCCTGTGTTATGGGATATCGATACCGATCCGGCGCTTGCCGGCATCAAGATCATTGCCGAGGCGTGGGATTGCGGCGGGTTGTATCAGGTGGGCAGTTTTATCGGGGATAATTGGCAGGAATGGAACGGCCATTTTCGCGATGACGTTCGCAGCTTTTTCAGGAGCGACCGCGGGACAGTATCAAATTTCGCGTCGCGTCTTCTGGCCAGCCCGGACATATACGATCATCAGGCGCACGCTCTGGAGAAGAGCATAAATTTTGTCACGTGTCATGACGGGTTTACTCTTAATGACCTTGTTTCGTACAACGAAAAGCATAATCAGGGCAATGGCGAGAATAATAAAGACGGGACCGACAAAAATATCAGTTGGAATTGCGGGCAGGAGGGGCTCGCGACGGATCCCCATGTCGAGGCCTTGCGTAACCGCCAGGTAAAGAATTATTTTACGGTAACGCTGCTTTCCCTGGGGGTGCCTATGCTTTTGATGGGGGATGAGGCGAGGCGCACTCAACAGGGCAATAATAACGCGTACGGCCAGGATAATCCGGTCAGCTGGTTTGACTGGAAATTGTCGGCCAGGCATTCGGATGTCCATCGTTTTGTTTCGAGCCTTATTAACGCCCGGCTGCAGAAAGATATTTCCGTGGAGGATCCAGGCGTCACATTGAATGAGCTTTTGCGCCAGTCCCGGATACAGTGGCACGGCGTAAAACTGAACCAGCCTGACTGGAGCAGGGAGTCCCACAGTATCGCTATGACCGCCTGGAGTATGCGGGGACGTTTCGCCATTCATATCATGGCCAACGCTTATTGGCAGGATCTCAAATTCGAACTGCCGTATCTGTCTGATGTTTCTTTCAACGGATGGCACCGTTGGATCGATACGGCGCTGGCTTCGCCCGACGATATTTCCCGCCTGATCGGAGCGCCTCAGGTAACAACCCGCTCGTATAAAGTCGCCTCACGGTCCATCGTAGTCCTTGCCGCAGGAAAAAATCTCTAAAATACTAGCCGGAATTTTTAAAAAAACGGCCCCTTTTTTTCTTGACAAAACAAAGCCCCGTGTTATACTCTACTAAATTGATAGACTTAATTGGTAAATGGAGGAACGATGCTAAAATTGTCGACCAAGGGGAGATACGGCGTGAGGTTGATGCTCGATCTGGCCTTGAATTACAATAAGGGCCCTGTCCCGCTGCATGATGTGTGTAAACGGCAGGGTATTTCGGAGAAATACCTGTGGCAGTTGATCAACCCCCTCAAGAACGCGGGGCTGGTCCGGTCGACGCGCGGCGCTCACGGCGGCTATGTCCTCGCGAAACCCGCGCGGCAGATAAGCCTGAAGGATATTATGGAGGTCCTGGAGGGCTCGATGTGCCTCGTGGATTGCACGGTCAACCCCTCGATGTGCAAACGGTCGCCGGCGTGCGTGTCCAGGGAAGTGTGGAAGGAAGTTTCCCTTAAAATGCTGAATGTGCTGGAATCGTTTACTCTCGAGCAGATGGTCGAAAAACAAAATATGAGGTTTAAAGTCCTTAATTACAGTATATAAATCCAGGAGGAAGCAATGAGTAAAATAGACAAGAGATTGAAAATTGAGACGCTGGCTATTCATGGAGGGCAGGAAGCTGATCCGGCGACGGGTTCCCGGGCGGTGCCGATATATCAGACAGCGGCGTATCAATTCAAAGATACGGAGCATGCGGCGAACCTGTTCGGTTTGAAGGAATTCGGCAATATCTACACGCGGCTCATGAACCCCACGACCGATGTCCTTGAAAAGCGTATCGCCCTTTTGGACGGCGGGATCGGCGCTTTATCCGTATCGAGCGGGCAATC
>JBAYMQ010000080.1:0-5565 GCA_041663465.1 Candidatus Omnitrophota bacterium
AGAAACAATGTCTCGCAGTCTCGTGCGTATGGCTCATGAGATCATCGAAAAGAACAAGGGTATTGTCAACCTTTGCCTTATAGGTATCCGCACGAGAGGCGTCTATATCGCGAATCGGCTGGCGGAAAATATAAAAAAGATAGAAAACAAAGATGTCCCTGTCGGCACGCTGGATATCACCCTCTATCGCGACGATCTGACTCTTATTTCCTACCAGCCCGTGGTCCATAAAACCGAGATCAGTTTTGATATATCAGGCAAGGATCTCGTGCTTGTTGACGATGTCCTGTATTCGGGCCGGACCATCCGCGCCGCGTTGGACGCGTTGATCGATCTGGGCAGGCCCCATACGATACAGTTGGCGGTGTTGATCGACCGCGGCCACAGGGAATTGCCGATACGGCCCGACTATGTAGGCAAGAACATCCCGACCGCAAAAAACGAAACGGTGCAGGTCAGGCTTTCGGAGGTTGACGGCGCCGACGAAGTGGTCATTGTGGAGAAAAATGAGTGAGCCGATGATCTGGAATAAAAAAGACCTTTTGGGCCTTGAATATTTAACCGCCGCAGAGATCCAGTTTATTTTAGATACCGCCGATTCGTTCAAAGAAGTCACGACCCGGGAAATAAAGAAAGTTCCTGCTCTGCGCGGCAAGACCGTCGTAAATTTATTCTACGAGCCTTCAACCAGGACCCGTATTTCTTTTGAATTGGCCGCCAAGCGGCTGTCCGCGGATGTGATCAATATCGCCGCGGAAACGTCAAGTATTAAAAAGGGAGAGACGCTGATCGATACCGGCATGAATATCGAAGCGCTTAAAGCTGACATTATTGTTATGCGTCACAATTATTCCGGCGCGGCGAATATACTGGGCAAACACCTTAATATCAGCGTTGTTAACGCCGGGGACGGGTGGCATGAGCATCCAACGCAGGCGTTGCTTGATATTTTTACCTTGCGCGAGAAGTGGGGTTCGATCGCGGGCCGCAACGTCAGTATCGTGGGGGATATCGCTCATTCGCGCGTAGCGCGGTCGAATATATGGGGGTTGACGAAACTCGGGGCGAACGTTACGGTGTGCGCGCCGAAGATGCTTATCCCCGTGGGCATAGAAGCGATGGGGGTAACGGTAAGCAATAACATTGAAGATGCCCTTAGGCACGCGGATGCGGTCAATGTCCTGCGCATGCAGTTTGAGCGGGACGAACAGGGAGCGTTTCCCAAGCAGATGGAATATTTCAAGAAGTTTGGGATCACTGAAGAGCGTTTGCAGAAAGCGAAACCCGATCTGGTCGTTATGCATCCCGGGCCGATCAACCGCGGCATTGAAATGTCAAGCGAGGTCGCGGATTGCCCGCAGTCGGTTATCCTTGAACAGGTTACGAACGGCATCGCGGTCAGAATGGCGGTCCTATTTTTAGTTTCTCAAGCGCGGGACACCGGCAATGAAAATGCTCATTAAAAACGGACGGGTTATAGACCCGGCGAACAATATCGACGATGTGCGGGACGTTCTTGTCGATAATACGAAGATAGCGAAAATTGGACGGAACCTGAACGGCGGCGAGACGGTTATAGACGCGGCGGGAAAGATCGTCATGCCCGGGCTGGTGGATATGCATGTTCATTTGCGCGAGCCGGGCAGAGAAGATAAAGAAACTATTGCATCCGGCACTGCTGCGGCGCTCAAGGGAGGAGTGACGACGATCCTGGCCATGCCTAATACAACGCCGGCCATAGACTCTGTTGATTCCGCCAGGCTGGCGGCTTCTATTATACGCGATACTGCCCGCGCCCAGGTTATGATGTGCGCTGCCATTACCAAGGGCAGATCCGGGAAAGAACTCACGGATATCATCAGGCTTAAAAAAGAGGGTGTTATCGCGATCAGCGATGACGGGGCATCGGTGGATTCTCCAGATATATTGCTCAGGGCCATGCGCAAGGCGCGCGACCAGCGCATCCTTGTTATCTGCCATTGCGAGGATAAGGCGCAAAGCGCCGGCGGTGTTATGAATCTCGGGGCGATCTCAACGCGGTTAGGCCTGCGCGGCATTTCGAATGAATCGGAATATAAGCGAATACAGCGCGATTTGTCGCTTGCTGAAAAAGCGAAATGCGATGTGCATATCGCGCATGTCAGTTGCGCGGAGTCTGTTGAGATCATTGCCCGGGCCAAGAAAAAGGGCGTCAAGGTAACCTGTGAAACCGCCCCGCATTATTTCAGCCTGGCCGAAGACGCGGTGCTTGACTACGACAGCAATAAGAAAATGAATCCTCCGCTGCGCAGCGCCCGGGACCGGGCTGCGGTGCAGCAGGGATTGATAAAGGGCATAATCGATGCCATCGCCTCGGATCACGCTCCGCATACGGTAGCTGAAAAAGAGACCGAGTTCGACCGGGCGGAGTTCGGCGTTACGGGCCTTGAAACAGAACTCGGCGCCGCGGCGACCTATCTGGTCAAGCCGGGATTGTTGACCTGGGCCGACGTGTGCCGCAAATTAAGCTTAAATCCGGCCCGAATATTAAGGATAGATAAGGGAACGCTGTCCGTGGGCAAAGAAGCCGATATCATTATTGTCGATCCTGACGCCGAATGGGTTGTTACGCCGCATGATTTTGTGTCCAAGTCAAAAAACTCATGTTTTCTCGGTTGTAAATTCAAAGGTAAGGTCATAACCACGATATACCGCGGGGCAGTGATGTATACCGCGCAATAAGGCGCCGCCATGGAATTTGTAGCAGATTTCCACATTCATTCAAAATACTCGCGCGCGACATCCCGGGATATGGATATCAAGCATTTGTCCGATTGGGCGAAATTAAAAGGGATTACGCTTATGGGGACGGGGGATTTCACCCACCATCTCTGGCTTGAAGAACTCAGGAACAATCTGACCGATTTGGGCAACGGTTTATTTAAACACAAAGATGTTAATTTTATTCTTACCGCTGAAGTGTCGAGTATTTACAGCAAGAAGGGCAAAACATACCGCATTCACAATCTGATCTTCGCTCCGTCTTTCAAGTCGGTCGAAAAGATAAATGATGCTCTGGGCCGCCGGGGCAATCTCGCCTCTGACGGCAGGCCGATCCTCGGGGTTGACGCGGAAGAGATCGCCAGGATCGTTTTTGATATAGATGAGAATTGTATGATAGTTCCGGGCCATATCTGGACCCCATGGTTTTCTCTATTTGGATCCATGTCCGGGTTCGATAAAGTCGAGGATTGTTTTGAAAAACAGACGGATAAGATCTTCGCCCTTGAAACAGGATTGTCCAGCGATCCTGCCATGAATTGGAGGCTGTCGGCGCTTGACCGGTTTACCCTTATCAGTAATTCCGACAGCCATAGCCCCGCGAAGATCGGCCGGGAGGCGAATGTGTTCAATTGCGAACTCGATTATAAAACTATACGCGAGGTTCTCAAAACCAAAGACAAAAGTAGATTTCTGTACACCGTGGAGTTTTTTCCCGAAGAGGGCAAATATCATTATGACGGGCACAGGTTGTGCGATGTGGTCTTTTCTCCCGAAGAAACGAAAAAGAACAACAATATATGCCCGAAATGCAAAAAGTCCCTGACTATCGGCGTGATGAGCCGGGTGGATAAGCTCGCGGATCGCCGCGATGGGTTCGTTCCGGAGAACGCTATACCGTTCAAACACGTGGTGCCGCTGTCGGAGATAATCGCTGAATCAAAAGGCGTAAAGGCGGCATCCGTAGCGTCGGAAAAAGAGTATTTTAATGTAGTGGCGAAATTCGGCACGGAGTTTAATGTCCTGCTCAAGGCCTCGCGTGATGAGCTGATGAAAGGTCTTTCGCCAAGGCTTGCTGAAGGAGTTCTGCGCATGCGAGAAGGCAAGGTAAGCGCTGCGGCAGGTTACGATGGGGAATATGGCAGGATTTCTGTTTTTGGCAAAGATGATGAACCAAAGCCTCAGGCCGAACAACAGTTGCGTCTTTTCTAGGACAAATTTTATTGCTTGAATCAAACAAATTGATGTATAATAGGCTACTATATTTATGCGCCTGTAGCGCAATGGATAGCGCAATGGCCTCCGAAGCCATGTGTACAGGTTCGACTCCTGTCAGGCGCATTAACTAAACTAACAAAGGGGAAAATATCCCAATGCAACCCAAGATTGTGAGCGTCATAGGCGGGCGTAAGTGTAATAAGGAAGTGGAGCAATTGGCCCACAATTTTGGCAAAAAAGTGTCAAAAGTGGTTAATTATCTATGCTGTGGCGGTCTTGGTGGAGTAATGATGGCTGTGTGCAGTGGTTTTAAGGAAGGGAATGGCATAACAGTAGGCATATTACCAAGTTACAACAAAAGCGATGCAAATAAATACATAGATTTGGCTATTCCTACTGGCATGGGATTAGCGCGAAATCTGTTAGTGGTAAAAACAGGGGATGTTGTAGTGGCTTTGCCTGGTGCGGCAGGCACGCTATCTGAGATCGCGTATTGTCTTCAGTTTGGAATACCGGTTATCAGTTTGAATTCATGGGATATTGACGGCGTTATAAAAGCTAAGACAGTTGATGACGCTGTTAGAAAGGTAAAGGAGCTTTTGCGATGAAAGCAGTTCTAATGCTTGAAGACGGTAAAACATTTTCCGGCCAGGGTTTTGGCGTGTGCTCAGAGCGCATCGGTAAGGTGATCCTGAATACTAGCGTTGTTGGATATCAGGAAATGGTCACGGATCCCGCCAATTCCGGCAGACTTTTGGCATTGACGTATCCGCTTGTCGGTAATTCCGGAACGGCGGATAAATTCAATGAATCCGGAAAAGTCTGGGCCGATGGGCTGATCATCAAGGAAAGCTCGCGGATATATTCCAATTGGCAGGCGAAAACAAGCCTGGAGGCGTTCGCCAAAGATAACGGATTGTTCGTTCTGCAGGGGATCGATACGAGGACCCTGGCTGTTCATATCAGGCAGAAAGGCGAAATGTTGGGCATTATGTGCGGAGGATGTCCGTCCGCGAAAGACTTGTCGGCGAAATTGGACGCGTTCAGGTCCAGGACGGTTGAGTCCGCGCTTCCGCGGATATCGGTCGGCAAACCGGTTGTTTTATCAGCGGCAAAACCCCGGATGAAAAGGATAGCTGTCCTTGATATGGGCGTAACGCAAAGTATTTTGCGGCAGTTGGAGGATATGGGATTTTGCCTGACCGTTCTTCCTTATAACACCCGGCCGGCAGACATCCTGAATCTCAAGCTTCACGGGTTGATTATATCCGGTGGACCCGAAGAAGATCCGGGGCTTGAGGTTGTCGTAGACACCGCGCGTTCTCTTATTGGCAAGATCCCTCTTATGGGCATAGGCGCGGGCCATCTTGTCCTTGCCCGAGCGTTGGGGGCCAAGATCACAAGGCTTAAACTCGGCCATCGCGGCGTGAAT
Organism: Candidatus Omnitrophota bacterium; assembly: GCA_041663465.1. Lineage (GTDB taxonomy): Bacteria > Omnitrophota > Gorgyraeia > Gygaellales > Profunditerraquicolaceae > JAGOOP01. The sequence continues at coordinate 5,411 of JBAYMQ010000080.1, forward strand.
TATCCGGTGCATAATCCCGGATCGCAGAAAGGCGAAATTACGGTTCAGAATCACGGTCTTGTCGTAGACGCGGAAGCGTTAAATAAGATCAAACAGCTTAAGATAACCGGATATAATTTGAACGATCATTCGGTTGAAGAGATCGAAAGCAAGGC
>JBAYMQ010000081.1:0-5494 GCA_041663465.1 Candidatus Omnitrophota bacterium
CCGAAGCATTGGGAGAAGAGAGAGCCTGGCGATAAACCGTGGCAGAAGCGTGAGGCCGGAGCGAAGCCTTGGCAGAAGCGTGAATCAGGGGCAAAGCCCTGGCAGAAAAGGGAAGCTGGAGCAAAGCCCTGGGAGAAGCGCGGAACCGGAACAAAGCCCTGGCAGAAAAGGGAAACGGGAGCAAAGCCCTGGGTGAAACGTGAAACAGGCGCAAAGCCCTGGGAGAAGCGTGAAGCAGGCGCAAAACCATGGCAGAAGCGTGGGGTTGGAACTAAGCCCTGGCAGAAGCGTGAGGGTGGCGCGAAGCCTTGGGAAAAACGCGAAGATCAATCGAAGCCATGGAAAAGAACCGGGGATGCGACGAAGCTTGTTAAGCGTACCCCTGGGAAGTCACGTGTATGGGAGAAGCGTCCCGGAGTGGCGAAACCATGGCAAAAAAATAAGACGCGCGGATATCAAAGATGATCTTAAAATTAAACCTTTATCCTGTCAGTATCGACATGGAAAAGCAGATCACCGAGGCTATTCAGGAAGCTCTTGAAAAACGCATCAAGACTGTCGAGATCTCATATGGCGAAGCGTCGGATAGTGTTAAAAAGCGTATGTTGAATTTTTTGAACCAGAAAGAGATCCGCCGCCTTTATTCCAGATTAGAGAAGACCGAAAAAGGATGGGGAAGGATCTATCTGCATTTCCGGCGGGGATGAAAACATTTAATGTTGAAAATTTGAATTAACTGTCGTACAATATGTATTGAAATACATCTTCCGAGTCGCGAATATTTATAATGGCAGAGGATGGGTGATGTATGGCGAAGAAAATATTGATCGTTGATGACGAGCCCGATGTCCTAAAAGTCGAATCGTTCCGGGTTAAGAAGCTTGGTTTCGATGTGGTAACTGCCGTGAACGGTGAAGAAGCCATCGCCATGATCAGGCAGGAAATGCCCAACCTTGTGCTGTTGGATCTACGTATGCCTAAAATTGAAGGCTCTGAAGTCTGCATGCGTATCAAGGCAGACAAGGAGCTGAACCGTATTCCTATAATACTTGTAACAGCCAGTTCGGAGAACGTTATAGATACGGCGAGACTGTGCAGGGCTAACGATTATCTTATCAAACCGTTTGATCCTGAAGAATTAGCCCAGAAGATCGAGAAATATATTGCGTAGGGGTGGCGTGTGATATCGGTATTGCAGCGCATTCCCAGAGGCGTCCGGGTCGGTCTTTTGTTTACGTTCTTTTTTTTGTTTCGGCTCCCTCCCGTATTCAGCGAAAATCCAACCATAAAGATCGGTGTTGTTGCCCGGCGGGGTATTGAACAGTGTGTGCAAGAATGGCAGCCGCTGGGAGCGTATCTTCAGGAGCAGATCCCCGGATATTCGTTTGCCATCATTCCCGTAAAATTCGAAGACGCGATCTTTGCCGTAGAACGCGATCGTTTTGATTTCATTGTTTGTAATCCCGCCTTGTATGTCCAGCTCGAAGTTTTGTTCGGAACATCCCGTATCGCCACGCTGCGTAATAGCAACCCGGAACCGTATTCGACCCGGGCAGGTTCTGTTTTTATTTGTCGCGCGTCGCGGCATGATATTTTATCTATCAGGGATATCCGTAATAAGAAACTTATGGCTGTCGATCAACTCGCGTATACCGGCTGGATCATCGCTCTGGGAGAGTTTAAAAAACGCGGATTATCAAGCGGTAAAAGTTTCAAATCTGTTGTTTTCGCGGGCAGCCATGACGCTGTTGTGTACGGTATCCTGAATAATGAAGCTGACGTGGGGATTGTGGGAACGGGTATCCTCGAGCGTATGGCGCAGGAAGGCCGGATAAACGTTGATGATATTCGCGTGATCAATCAGCAGGCGGATGTCCCGTTCAGATGCAGTTCTATTTTATATCCCGACTGGGTTTTTGCCAGGGGGAAAAAAGTTCCGCTTGATCTTACCGGCCAGGTTGCGATCGCGCTTTTGCGTATGCCGGCGGATAGTGACGCGGCTCGCGCTGCCGGCAATATCGGCTGGGCTGTCCCTCAGAATTATCAGCTTGTCCATGATCTCCTTGTAGACCTTCGAATGGATCCCTATAAAACCAGCAAACAGCTTTCTAACCTGGCATTAACGCGCCAACGGTTCTGGTTGATATTTATAGTTTTTGTGTTTCTATTCTTATTGGCGGGATCTGCGGTGTGGGTTGTATCGGCGAATCGCAGGATAGCCGCTGACAATGCGCAGGCTGCCAAGTTGAGAGCGTATCAGCAATCCCTTATCGACAATTTCCCGACGTTGATATGGCGTTCTGATACTACGGGGAAGTGTGATTATTTCAACAAGGCCTGGTTGAAATTCACCGGCCACGCGATGGATCAAGAACTTGGTGACGGCTGGACATCGGGTGTTCATCCGGATGATCTTCAGCAATGTTTGAAAACATACACAGAGGCGTTTGGTTCAAAAAAAGCTTTTGAAATGGAATATCGTTTGCGGCGCCATGACGGCCAGTATCGCTGGATCATAGATTATGGCCGGCCGAATTATGATATAGACGGCATTTTTAACGGATATCTGGGTTCCTGTTACGATATCAACGAGCGTAAGCAAGTCAATGATTCCATACAGAGTAATCTATCCTGGCTGCAGCTTTTGATCGATACGATCCCAAATCCCATATTCTTCAAAGATGCGAAAGGTGTTTACACCGGATGCAATCGCGCGTTTCTTGATTATATCGGCTTGAGCCGCAACGAAGTTGTAGACCATACAGTGTATGAGGTGTCTCCGCCTGAGCTGGCTGATATATATTTTCGCGCTGACATGGAATTGTTGACCCGGGGGGGCAGGCAGCAGTACGAGGCGAAAGTTAAATATGCCGACGGCGTATTTCATGATGTTATCTTCAATAAGGCTGTTTTTAACCAGTCGGATGGGACCGTCGGAGGGATTGTCGGCGTTATCATAGATATTTCTGAGCGCAAGGCTATGGAGGAAGAACTTAAACGCACAATTCGCAGCACGCAGGATATTATCGAGCATGCGCCGTTCGGCATGTACGTGATCAATCGCGAGGGCGCTGTGGAATATGTGAATGCGGCTATGCTCGATATCTCAGGGGACAGCCGCGAGCAGTTTATGTCCCTGAAACACCTTGATAATCAGGCCTATAAAGACGCCGGGGTGAGCGATAAGATAAAGAAGGTTTTTGAAGGAGAGTATTTCAGGCTCGATAACATTGAATATACTTCCGTGAACAGCGGCAAAACTACTACTCGTAATTTCATCGGCATACCGCTTCAACAGGGAGTTGAATACAAAGCGCTGGTCATTGTGGAAGATGTAACAACGCATAAAAAAGCCGATGAGAAACTCCGCGACGCGGTGGTGACGAAATCAAAATTTTTGTCTATGGTGTCGCATGAGTTGCGTACGCCTCTGACCGCGATCAAAGAGGGTATCAATATAGTGCTCGAAGGTCTGGCGGGAGAGTTGAACGCCGAGCAAAAGGATTTCCTTGAAACCGCCCGGCGCAATGTCGACCGGCTGGCGCGTCTCATTAATGATGTTCTCGATTTTCAGAAACTCGAAGCGGGAAAGATGCAGTTTTCGTTCCAGGAACATGATCTTAACGATGCGGTCCGGGAGATAGCCCGCACGATGGACGCTGTGGTAAAGGCAAAGGGCTTGGTTTTGAATGTGAATTGCGATGACCGCCTGCGCAAGATACAATTTGACAGGGATAAGATCATGCAGGTTTTGATAAATCTGGTCAACAATGCGATGAAGTTCACTCCACAGGGGTCTATTACATTGACGACGCAGGCGACAGGCTCTACGGTAACCGTAACCGTGCAAGACACCGGCCCCGGGATCAGCCCGGCGGATCTGCCGAAACTGTTTCAGAGTTTTCAACAGCTCGGAGACGAAAAGGTCCGCAAGGGCGGCTCAGGGCTAGGCCTGGTTATATCCAAGGAGATCATAGAGCACCACAAGGGCAGGATTTGGGTTGAGAGCAAGGTCGGCGAAGGCACCAGGTTCATGTTCGCGTTGCCGAAACATGATATAGAAGACATCCTTTCCGAAATTGTCGAGCGGACCGCATCGGCTTTGAAAGAAGCGCAAGTCTTCGATCTATATTGCTTGCGCGTTGATAATTATGAGCGGATAAAAAAGGACCATGGCAACGAGCAGATCCAGAATATGATGAAGCTGATCATAGAGTCGCTTGAGAAATCCGTAGGGCACAAGGAATTCATCAGCAAGCGCGGAAGTGATGAGATCGTGGTTTTTTCCGAGACCAGCAGGGATCATCTGACCGAAATCCGCAAGCGTATGCGGGACGCGGTGAAGGAAGCGATATTCGATTCCCGCCAGGAGATCAAAGTGGAATTCTCCCATGCGGATCTGGTATATCCCGATGATGGGCCGCAAATCAGGGAATTGTTTGACAAGTGCGAGCGTTCGCTTGTCAATGATCAACAGGCGCGCCTTAAGAAACGGATCCTTGTCGTGGATGATGAAGTGGAGATCGTCAATACGCTGCGTAAAATGCTCGAAAAGTTAGGTTATGGCGATATCCGTGAAGCGCATGACGGCGAAGAAGCTTTGTTGAAACTTGAGGCTGATCCCGCGGACCTGGTTATTCTGGATATGAAGATGCCGAAGATGAGCGGTTATGAACTTATCGGCAGGCTTAAAGGCGATGTCCGTTTGCAAGCAATTGCGCTTTTGATAATTTCTGGATATGAAGTGAAAGTCGACCAACTGCGAGAGTTTATCAAGAAAGAAGCTATTCCCATGGTGAGCAAACCCTTCGACATGGGTCAGCTCGAACGATGGCTTACCTACCTTCTATAGTTGCCAATCACAGAAATTTATGTATAATAGATTATCCGGTATCAAGGGGGAATTATGGAACAGAGCATAGAGGGACCGAAAAAAGGCTTGCGCGTACTGATCTTTTTTTACGCGTTAGTCCTGATACAGAATATTCTCGGGTGGCGTCAATTCGGCGGGTCGGCGTTTGTCGTATCCGTCATATCAGGTACGCTCGTGTATATGACAGTCGGCTTGATCAGGCGGCAGGCAAGCTCCTGGTTCATCGCCATCGCGTTTCATATGGCCTACCAGCTTATGATGACACTTTCCGCCATAGCCTTGCATGACCCTAAAACCCTGCAGGAACTCTATAAGGCGTTTCCCGTGGAATCCGTTCCTGCCGCGGAGAAGATGATCATCGTAGCTTTTTCCTTGTTGACTATAGCCAATGCGTCAGCGGTGATCTATTTATTTAAGAATAAAAAACATTTCTCAACAGCCGGTAAGTAAATCGATATAAGCGTTGCATTAGGGAGAGGTGCCAGAGCGGTCGAATGGGCATGTCTGGAGAACATGTGACTCGCAAGGGTCCCTGGGTTCGAATCCCAGCCTCTCCGTTTTTTCAGTTCGTATAACTTTTTGCGGTCGTGCTCATGTATAAAGAGCGGGTAAGCACTCACG